>NZ_JBFODV010000171.1:0-82096 GCF_040908495.1 Aeromonas sp. R1-1
TGAAAGGCTGGGGTATCCATGATGGTAGACCTCAAGGTGATGGCCTACTTCAAGATTAGCCTTTCAACACGTAATTGGGACAGAGCCTTAAATAAGTGACCACAGATAGCTGAAGGTGTGCAGCTTTGTGCCCCGGTCTGGCCTAGGCCGGATTGGGTCAAGAGGTTGAGACCACAAAAAAAACGGCTTGCCGGGAGGCAAGCCGTTTTTCTATCCATCCGTTATCACTAAACAAGCGCTAGTTGGTGGGGACGCGATGGAGCAGCTCGGCCGCGAGCTGCTGGCTGAGAGCCTGGCGCTGGCTATCTGCAATGCTCACGTCGCTGGTCAGCTGGATGATGCTGCTCCAGACCGCTTTCTGGGTTTTGCGATCGAGCAGCACGATGGCCAGCGACCCTTTGCGCTGGTTGGCCGAGGCATATACCCCAGGCGTCATGCCAAGGCGCGCGAAAATCTCGCCGTCACTCATATCCTTGCCGCCTGCGACGCCGATGGCGACCCACAGATCCGCCTCGTCGAGCGGTGCACTCTGCCACCCCTTGCCATTGAGCTCCCGGCTTACCGCCTGCTGCATCGGCTCCAGCCACCCTTCCGCCAACTCACCGGCAAATTGATACTGTTCGGCCAGGGCGTAGCGCGGGGTTGCACCGTAGGTCCAGTTGCCCATCGGGCGAACCAGCATGGTGCCGGACTCCAGCGTGGGGGCCGCCGGCCCACTGCTGCAACCGCCAAGCAGGGCGAGCAGTGCCACAGAGAGATAAGCAAGCCGCATCGTGAACTCCTTTGAATCAGGTTATTTTGCCGGTTTCGATCAATTGCTGGATGAGCGGGCGCAGGATCAGCTCCATCGCAAAGCCCATCTTACCGCCCGGCACCACTATGGTGTTCATTCGCGACATGAATGAGCCGTCGATCATCGACAGCAGGTAGGGGAAATCCACCTGCTTGATACCGCGAAACCGGATCACCAGCATACTCTCGTCCAGACTCGGGATCACCTTGGCGCTGAAGGGGTTGGAGGTATCCACCGTCGGTACTCGCTGGAAGTTGATATGGGTGCGCGAGAACTGCGGGGTGATGAAGTTGATGTAGTCATCCATGGAGCGAACGATGGAGTCGGTTACCGCCTCGCGGGAATGCCCTCGCTCCGAGGTATCGCGGATCAGCTTCTGGATCCACTCCAGGTTGACGATGGGCACTACGCCTATCAGAAAATCCACGTGGCGCGCCACATTGTGATCCTCGGTGACCACACCGCCGTGCAGCCCTTCATAAAACAGCAGATCGGTATTGCTGGGCAGATGCTGCCAGGGGGTAAAGGTGCCGGGCATCTGGTTGAAGGGCACCGCCTCGTCAAAGCTGTGCAGGTAGCGGCGATACTGGCCATTGCCATCCTGCCCATAGCCCTGAAAAAAGCTCTCCAGCAGCCCGAAGTCATTGGCCTCAGGGCCAAAATAGCTGATATGACGCCCCTGTTCGCGCGCCTTGCGGATCGCTACATCCATTTCCGGTCGGGTGTAGCGGTGAAAACTGTCACCTTCCACCACCGCCGCGGTATATCCCAGTTGATGGAACATGGAGCGAAAGGCGTTGGTGGAGGTGGAGGTGCCGGCTCCGGACGAACCGGTAACGGCAATAATGGGGTGCTTGGCCGACATGGGATTCTCTCTTCCTTGGGAATTCCGTTATAAGGTCCGGATTGCGGTTGGGTCAAGACTGCTCGATGAAGCGGTCTTTCATCACGATATTCACCGATTCGTGCAGCTCGCTATAGACGATGACAGCTTTGCCTTGCTGTAATTGTTCTCTCACTGCATCGACTTTGACGCCAAGTGGGACATCCTGTTCTCCATATTCGGTTCCCTCCTGCAACACAAAGTGTTCGATCAGGTTGGTCAGGGTGTCGCCGTCCAGTTCTTGCCAGGGAATGATCATTTAAAGGTCTCACAGCAAAAGAGGTGATCGTCAGGCTATTGTTGTGTTGAATCCCGCGAATGCAATCACTTTTTACCTTTTCACCGGAGTCTGAGAGATGTTGTCTGAAGCGCAGCGCAGCGCGCCGTTAACCCTGACAGAGCATCTGGACAGCGCACGTCGAGAGGCGATTGCCCGAGGCATGGTGTGGTTCTGGTTGTTGAACTGGCTGGTGGTATTGTTTCTTTCGATACGCTACGAGGTTTACAGCCAGGTCGGGCTCGCCAGTGATGACAGCTTGCCCTGGCGCTTTCAGAGTGAGCTGGCCCTGGTCATGGTGGTGCTATTGCTGCTACCTGTTGTCAGCCTGTTTTGTGACCATCTGCAGGATCGCCTCTGGTTACGGATGGCTGCGCTGGTGATGGTGCTATGGGGCGGACTCTGGACGCTGCACATCTACACGATTGGTCAGGTGGAGCTGCGGGGAGGGGTCAGCTATGCCAACGGGATCATGCGGCTCAACCTGCTGGCTGCGCTCATCGCGTTTTATCCCGATCGCAAGGTTTTTTATGGCTATCTCTTGGGCCCAATGACGGTGGGTGTGGGGTTGGAACTCTTTTTACGCGTCGATTTTACCCAGATCTACCTGCTTGGCGTGTTGTTTGGCGTGATTGCGCTGGAGGTCGGCCGCCGCATGCTGCACCGCTGGTTTGAGTTGGCGATCATGCGGGAGCATGAAAATCTGACGCTGCTGCGCAAACTTGATCAGCTCGCCAAGCAAGATCCTCTGACCGGGGTCGCCAACCGGCGGCATTTCAATATCGAGTTGGATCGCGCGTTAGCCCATAGCCAGGAGAGCGGCGCTCCGCTATCGCTCATCCTGATCGATGTGGACTATTTCAAGCGATTCAACGACCACTACGGCCATCAGGTAGGGGATATGTGTCTCAAGGAGGTGGCACAAGCGCTCAACCGTGCGGTTCGCACGCCATCTGATCTGGTGGCCCGCTATGGCGGAGAGGAGTTTGTGCTGCTGCTGCCCAATACCGACCTTCAGGCGGCGGCCAGCGTGGCGAAGCGGCTGCAAGATGGCCTGGCCAGCCTGCAGCTGGAGCATCTGGCGTCCGATGTTGCCCCCTGGGTGACGGTGAGTCAGGGGATTGCCAGCACAGTTTCCGGTGAAGGGGCGAGCCAGGTGCTGGAGCGGGCCGATCAGGCGCTCTATCGGGCCAAGGAGTCGGGACGCAATCAGTTCTGTGTTGCGGAGTGACTCTGTTCGGCAATCCAGCGGCTGATCCGCTCATCCAGCCAAAACCGCGGCCGCCAGGGCGTGCCGTGCAAAAAGCCGACATGGCCGCCACGCTGGCTCAGCTCATAGCGTACCGTGGGCGAGAGTTGCTCCGGCCGGGGAATGACCGCGTGTGACATAAAGGGATCGTCGGCGGCGTGAATAACCAGGGTCGGGATCGGGATCTGGCGCAGCAGGGGCAGGCCGGAGCAGCTCTGGTAGTAGTGGTTGGCACTGTTAAAGCCGTGCAGTGGCGCGGTGACCATCTCGTCAAAATCGCGCAGGGTGGCAATCTGCTCCACTTGTCGAGGTTGCCAGCGTTCACTCGCTTTCTGCTGCTGGCTGATCTTGTTGAGCAGGTTGCGGCGCATGGTGCGCAGCAGATAGTTCTGATAGACCTTCGAGAAGCCCTGATTGACCCGCTCGGCGCAGCTCGCCAGTTGCAGCGGGGCCGAGACCACCACCGCCGCTTTCAATGCCGCAGGACAGCCCCGCGCCAGCAGATTGACCAGCATATTGCCACCCAGTGAAAAGCCGATGGCGATCAGCGGTTTGCCCGGGAAGCGCTGGCTCAGCTCGGCAATCAGCTCCTGCGCATCACCGATGGCGCCGGAGTGATAGGCCTGCAGGTGGCGATTGGGCTCGCCACTGCAACCGCGAAAGTGCATCAGCACGGCCTCTCTGCCCTCTTGCTGCAGGTGGGCGAACAATCCCTTGGCGTAGTGGGAGTGAATGCTTCCCTCCAGCCCGTGAAACACCACTATCAGCGGCCGTTCATCAAGGCTGACTTCCCCGCTCCAGGCGAGGTCGACAAAGTCCCCATCCTGCAGTTCAAACCGCTCCGCCACAAAACGGGCAGGGGGGCGGCGCAGCCATTTGGGCAGTATGGTCTGCAGATGAGGATTGCGTGCCCACCAGGGGGCGTGGAAGTGGCTCTCGGTCAGCATAGGGTCAGTCGGTCTGGGTCGAAGATAAGGAGGACGGGAGGCGTGTTCCTCCCGCCAGTCATTGCTTATTTCAGCAGGCGATCGTGATGTTCGGCGCCGCGCAGCATGGCCTGGATCAGCTCATTGGCTTCGAACTTGGTCAGCGCCTCATGGGCTCCCACCTGATGGGCCCGCTCCACACTGATCTCGCTGGAGAGGGAGGTGTGCAGGATGATGTAGGCCCCCGCCAGTTTGCTGTCGCTCTGCACCTCGAAGGCCAGCTCGTAGCCATCGAGCCCCGGCATCTCGATATCGCTCACCAGAATGTCGATCGGGGTCTTCTGGCTCGCCCGCGTCTGCATCAGGGTCAGAGCATCCTTGCCATTGGTGCAGACCTCATAGGGGATATTGATGTAGTCGAGGGCGGCCATCAGTTGACGGCGAGCGACCGAAGAGTCATCAACCAGCAGGATCCGCATTGGCTTGATCCGCTCCCGCTGCACATCGGTCAGCACCGGATAGAGGTGGCTCGGATCATCCGGATAGACCCGGGAGAGGATCAGCTCCACATCCAGCAGCTGGATCAGCTGGTCATTGACCCAGGTCACGCCGGTTACGAACACATTGTGGCCGAGGGAGGCGGGGGGCGATTCGATATCGCGCCAGTTGCACTCGGTGATCTTGTCGATGCCCCGTACCAGAAAGCCCACCAGGGTGCGGCGGCAGTCGGTAATGATGATGAAGCAGTGGGGCATCTCCTCCTTGCTGATGGGGCGATAGCCCACCGCCATCGCCATGTCGATCACCGGAATGGTGGAGCCGCGCATATTGGCGGCCCCCAACACGGTCGGGTGCGAGTGCGGCATTGCCGTCAGCTGGGTGTAGGGCACTATCTCCTTCACCTTGAGGGTACCGATGGCAAAGGATTGTTTGGCTGAAAGGTGAAACAGCAACATGCCCTGGGATTGATTGGCTTTGCTCGTCATGGCAGATGTCCTGTTGGTCGAAACGTTGGCAGTCACTTCAGGCCTCTAGCATAAAGGATTACGGGGGGAATGGCCCTTCCTTGTTAACGACCATCTGGCAAAAAACTGGACTCATTCAGCCAATTTCGTTGGCGTATTCCATCGGCGTCCGGTTATTGATCGCTATCCTCGCCAACGCCCCACTGTTGGCAGGCCGCTTGCAACGCGGCCTCATCGGCATAACCCAGCTTGCTGGCCACCTGCGCGGGCTTGCTGCCGCCCTTGAGCAATCTGAGCGCCTGCAGCAGCTGCCACTGTTGTTGCAATTCACTCCCTTCCACCGGCGTATCGGCTTGTTGTGCCCATAGTTGCAGAGACTCCGGTTGGCCATTGGCCAGCGCTTGCCAGCAGGCTTGCAGCTCACCGTGACCCTGCTGGCTGATGGCACACTGTTGCAGCTCATCCAGGATCACCTGCAGTCGCTGACCGTAGGCCCCTTGCCACTCTTTCGGACGTTGCCAACGGGCCAGCGAGTCGAGCAGGGCATCGAGCAGGGGCGTGGCCTGCAGCCAGCCTGCCTGCTGCGGCTGAGCCACGCGCAAAGAGACATTCAGCTGATCGTACTCGCAACCGCTGAGGGGGCTGAAGGCCGCGAGGGCATCGGCGCAGAGCCAGAAGCTGCTGCCTGCTGGCAGCAACAGCTCATGTTGGCCCAGTCTCAGCAGCGCGGCGCCCCGGGTGATCCGCAACAGCTGCCCGACCGGAGTTCGTTTGCGGTTGCCGGCGTGCAGGCCCTGGCAGGAAAAATGGTGATACTCGATGGCGTGATGCATGTAAAAACCCTGATATGATGCTGCCTGGAGGTAACAAATATGGAAACCAGACGTAAAAAACGCTTCATTGCCGGTGCTGTCTGCCCGGCGTGCGGCAAGTTGGACAACATGATGCTGTATCTGGAGCATGGAGTCGAGAAGGTGACCTGTGTCGCCTGTGGCGATACCCAGGTACAAACGCCTGCCGAGGTCGACAAGCAGACTCGCGAGGCGGAAGAGGTGATCGGGGTGTTTCGCCCCTGATAAGGCAACGGCGGGTTGAATGCGGGTCTCCTCGCTGACGCTGTTGCCGTTTTTTTCGTCACTCCGTGGCGCGGCACGGCATATGCGCGGCCCGCTTTTTAGGGTATTCTGAGCCCGTTTTTTTCTATCCGCAGGATCCTGACATGAAAGTAGCTCCTCTGAGCGTGGTTACGCTGGAATACACAGTCACCGACGAGCACGGTGAAGTCATCGACAGCACTGTCGGCAAAGAGCCGCTGGTCTATCTGCACGGCACCCGTTACCTGGTCTCAGGCCTGGAAGCCGAGCTGGAAGGTCGCGCGGTAGGTGAAGCCTTCGAAGTGACTCTGGCACCGAGCCAGGCCTACGGCGAATATGATGAGACCCTGGTACAAGAAGTACCGGGCGAGCTGTTCGACGGCATGGAAGTCTCCGAAGGGGATACTTTTGTGGCTGAAACCGACGATGGCCACCGTCCTGTGACCGTGGTTGAAGTGTCCGAAGAGTTCGTCAAGGTGGATGGCAACCATCCGCTGGCTGGCGTAACCCTGGGCTTCAAGGTCGAGATCAAGGACGTGCGTGCCGCCACTGCCGAAGAGCTGGCCCACGGCCACGTTCACGGTGCCGGTGGTTGCGGTCACGATCACGGTCATGACCACGATCACGGCGGCTGCTGTGGCGGTCATGGTCACGACCACGATGAGGATCACGGCCACGGCGGTTGCTGCGGTGGTGCTGGCCACGGTCACGATCATGGCCACGACCACGGTGATGACCATGGTCACGGCGGCTGCTGCGGTGGCGGCGGTTGTGGTGGCAAGGGCCATCACCACTGATCACGGCCACGCCGATGATAAAAAACCCGCGATAATCGCGGGTTTTTTATTGGCTGACAGTGATGCCGAACCATGTTGCCTGACCAGAGATAGCGCCGGTTCAGTAGTGCGGCGGAGGGGTCTCTTCGGCCATGCTGGCAATCTGGCTGGGTTGTACGCTTTGCAGTTTGTCGATCAGCAGCTGGATCTGGTATTTGAGCCGATCGAGTTCACGGCCCTGGGTGGTCACCTCGTCGTTGAGCTGCTCTATGGTGTATTCCGCATAGGCGAGACGGGTTTCCAGGGTTTCGATGCGATCGTTAAGTTGCTGACTCATGGGCCTTCGGGTCCTTACTTGATTGTCCAGATTTCGGCCAGACCACTGGAGCTGGCACTGACAAGGTGGCTATTGTCGCGCAAAGCGACGCCGTAGACCACTGCGCTGGGCGGTTTCACCTTGGGTTGCGGCGAGACGCGCCAGCTCTGCAGCAGGGCACCATCGCTCACTTGCCACAGGGAGAGCTGACGGGAAGGGGCGCCGGTGATGAGCCACTTGCCATCGTTGGCAAAGCGGGCGCTGGTGTAGACCTCGAAGCGGTGATCATATTGCAGCTGACTCACCTCCTTGCCGGTTTTCAGATCCCAGATGCTGGCCCGGCTGCTGTCGGCGGTGAAGGCGTAGCGGCCGCTCGGCTCCAGCCTGGCCATGATCACCCGGCCACCATGGTTGAACCGCCAGATCACCTGCCCGCTACGGGTATCCCACAGATAGGCGCTGTAGTCGTTGCCGCCGGTCAGGGCGTAGCGACCGTTGGCGGAGAGATCCACCGTATTGACCTGTTCGGTGTGCCCCAGAAACTGCAGGCGACGGCCGCTTCGGGTGTCGAGCCACTCGGCCTTGCCATCTTCCCGCCCGATCAGCACATTGCGTCCATCTGCCGAGAGGGCAATGTCCCTCAGCCTGGATTCAGGAAGTGAGTAGTAGCCTTGTGATTGCCCGTCGTTCAGCCGCCAGGTTGCAAAGGTGTCTGGGGTGGCGGTGACGGCATGGCTGTTGCCTTCAGAAAAGCGGGTAATGAATACCAGATCATCCGCCGAGTCGGATTGCTTCCAGCGCCAGCGTTGACGGTTCTGTTCCAGATCCCAGACGATGATGCCCTGGCTGATGCTGGAGACGATGGCCTGCTTGCCATCACTGGATAGATCTGCGGTCAGCAGACCCGTGCTGGCGAGGGTCATTTGCTGGTTGGGTTGGGAGCTTTGCTCGCAACCGGTGAGCATTAAACAGAGGCTCACCAGATAAATGGCACTTTTTATCATTTTTGCGGTCTCACGCTTTTGTTACCTGCGATCACGGCGTTAGTATAAGGCGCTTATCACGATAAACCTCTCATTTCACGATGGAACCGAGAGCGGTATTTGGAGTTTGGAGAAACTGATGAACAAATTTCTGAAGGTGTCCCTGTTGGCGGCGGCCGTTGCCGTCGGTCTGACTGCTTGCCAAAAAGACGAGAAGCCTGCTGCGGCCAATACCGCCGAAGTGAAGGCAGAAGCCAGCAAGCCGGCAGAGGCGACCAAGGCCGAAGCCAAGAGCTTTGAAGAGCAATCTGGCTACGCAATTGGCCTCTCCATGGGTCGTTACATCGCCAATACCCTGGAGCGTCAGCAGGAACTGGGCATCAAACTGGACAATGCTGTGATCCTGAAAGGGGTGACTGACGGTCTGGGCAAAGAAGCCAAGATGACTGATGAAGAGATCCAGAAGGTACTGCAGGATTACGACGCCAAGATCAACGAGCTGACCAAGGCCAAGGCCGAGAAAGACGCCGTTGAGAATCTGAAGAAGGGCGAAGAGTTCCTGGCTGCCAACGCCAAGAAAGAGGGTGTGAAGAGCACTGAATCCGGCCTGCAGTACGTGGTCGAGAAGATGGGCACTGGCGCCAAGCCGAAATCTACCGATATCGTCAAGGTTCACTACACCGGTACCCTGACCGACGGCACCAAGTTCGACAGCTCCGTCGATCGCGGCGAGCCGGCTACCTTCCCGCTCAACCAGGTTATCCCGGGTTGGACTGAAGGTGTGCAGCTGATGCCGGTTGGTTCCAAGTTCAAGTTCTTCCTGCCGTCCAAGCTGGCCTATGGCGAGCATGGTGCAGGCTCCATCCCGGCGAATGCCGTGCTGGTGTTTGACGTTGAGCTGCTGGCTATCGAGAAGCCGACTGCTGACGACGCCAAGAAGTAATCCCTTCTTGTAGTTAAAAACGGCTCCTTAAGGAGCCGTTTTTACTTGTGTATTCCCTGCAATCGCGGGATAACAGAGCTGTCTTGGCGTTGGGTTTGCGCGCGAAAATAAGGCAAAATAGATCGCAGAATCAAATACAAGGATGAGTCCAGTGGCTGAAAATAAATCGCGTGTCCTGCTGGTGGAAGATACCCGTAGTCTGGCGGTGGTCTATGAACAGTACCTGCGCCAGGAGGGGTATGAGGTGGTGCTGGCCGACTGTGGTCAGCAGGCGTTGGCGCAGTTGCTGGCAAGTCCTCCCCCCGTGGTGCTGCTGGATCTGGAGCTGCCGGATATGTCTGGTATGGATATTCTGCAAATGATCACCGAACAGCAGTTGCCTTGCTCTGTGGTGGTGATCACCGCCCACGGCTCGGTAGATGTGGCGGTGGAGGCGATGCGCCTCGGTGCCTTCGATTTTCTGACCAAGCCGTTTGACAGCAAGCGGCTCTGCGCCACCGTTCGCAATGCCTTGAAACACCAGCAGTTGAGCTCGCTGGTTGCCCACTATCGGGAGAACTTCGAGCGCAGCTCCTTCTTCGGTTTTATCGGTGCCTCCATGTCGATGCAGGCGGTCTATCGCATCATCGAAAGCGCGGCGCCCAGCAAGGCGACCGTTTTTATCACTGGCGAGAGCGGCACCGGCAAAGAGGTGTGTGCCGAAGCTATTCACCAGTGCAGTCCCCGCAGCGAGCAGCCCTTTATTGCCCTCAACTGCGCCGCCATTCCCCATGATTTGATGGAGAGCGAGATCTTCGGTCATGTGAAGGGCTCTTTTACCGGTGCGCAGGGGGATCGCAAGGGGGCGGCCAGTCTGGCCGATGGCGGTACCCTCTTTCTCGACGAGATCTGCGAGATGGACCTGGATCTGCAGAGCAAGTTGCTGCGCTTTATCCAGACCGGCACAGTGCAGCGGGTCGGCAGCGGCAAGCTCGAGACGGTGGATGTGCGCTTTATCTGCGCCACCAACCGGGATCCGCTGGTCGAGGTAAAAGCGGGCCGTTTTCGCGAGGATCTCTACTATCGGCTCCACGTCATTCCGCTTACCCTGCCGCCACTGCGGGAGCGGGGTGAGGATATCCTGCTGCTGGCGCGCACCCTGCTGCAAAGCTACGCCAAGGAGGAGAACAAACGCTTCAAGGATTTCGATGTCGAGGCGGCGCGAGTGCTGCTTGACTACCCCTGGCCTGGCAACGTACGCGAGCTGCAGAACGTGGTGCGCAATATCGTGGTGCTCAATGACAAGGAGCTGGTGAGCCCGGATATTCTGCCTCCACCGCTCAATGGGGTGCGCCCCCAACTGCCGGCTGCGATTGCGGCAGCGGTGGCATCGGCTCCGGCCGCCACTGGCGTGGCCAACGGGCCGATTCGTCCGCTCTGGCTGGTGGAGAAAGAGGTGATCGAACAGGCCATCGCCAGTTGTGACGGCAACATTCCCAAGGCGGCGGCCCTGCTCGAGATCAGCCCCTCCACCATTTACCGTAAAAAGCAGGGGTGGGAGGAGTCCAATCGGGCCTGAACCATCTTGCCAGCAGATAAGGGCGGCTAGCGTGCCGCCCTTGCTATTTTGGGGATCAGAGTTTGGCGAGGCGCTTGAGGCGGGCCAGTCGTTCCCCCTCGTTGGCGCTGAACCAGCGGTCTTGCGACAGCAGAAACCAGGCGCGGGAGAAGTATTCCGCGGCCAGCGGATCGTCCAGCACCAAGGCATTCTCCCCCAGCTCCTCGAACAGATAACCATCCTCAGGTTCGCCTGCCTCGGCCATATCGGCCTTGAGCTGGTGCAGCTCTGCCAGTGCCTGCTGGTGCTGACCCTGGGCCCGGGTCAGGCGAGCCAGACTCCAGCGAGCGATAAACGCCTTGGCCGGCTGGTTATGCTGCAGATGCCAGGCCAGGCACTTCTGTTGCTGGATTTTCGCCTCATCAAAGCGGCCCAATTCGAACAGGGTCCAGCCCTGATTGTTGTAAAGGGGAGCCAGCCAGCCGCGCACCTTCTCGTCACTGCTGCGTTCCGCCAGCTCCATCGCCAGTTGATGCCAGCGGCTCTGCTCTTCCAGTGGTGCGGCGATGGCGATCATGTGAGCGGCGTCGATGGCGAGATAGGTCTCCTTCTCCTTGAGCCCCCATTGCCAGGCTTGTTCAAACAGCGGTTTGGCACTGGCTTTGTCGCCCGCCGAGTTAAAGGTGCGGCCTCGTTCCAGCAGGGCCCGGATCCGCGCTCTGGGGGTTGTATCTGTGAGGCGAGGCGCTATCTCGTCGAGCAGCTGATGGGCTTCGGCAAACTGGCGCTGCAGCGAGTGGGTACGGGCAATTTGGGTCAGCAACTCCAGTTCGAGTTGCAGGTCGGCGGCGGCGCGCGCTTCGGGAAGAAGGGTGTGAAAACGAAGGGCACTGGCGGAGGGATCCTGATAATCCCACAGCGCCATGAAATCGGGCGGATTGTCCATTTGGCCTCCTTGCTGGTTATCCTGTCACCAAGATGCCTGCAGGCCATTGTTTGTACAAGGGGCGCCCGTCACAGAGCGCCCCTTGAGCCATGCTAACGGTTGTGCCAGCCGATCAGTAGACCATGGCCAGGCTCATCAGCATCAGGCCGAGGGCGGCAAAGGCCCCCTCTTTGATGGCGAGCCGTGGCACCAGCGCCTTGGGCAGGGCCGGAAACAGGCTCAGGGCAAAGCCAAGGCCCGGCATCAACCAGTGGAATGCCGGATCGCGCAGGGCGGGATCGGCGGCACCGTTGATGATGATCAGTAAAATAAACAGGGTGAAGGCGGGGAGGATAAACCAGCGTACCCCACCGGCGGCGACCGCCCGCAGCGGCGAAATGCGATAGAGCAGCATGGTCACAAGGAACAGTACAAAAGGGGCCAGCAGATAGAGCGGAGCGGGGTTCATAACATCTTTCCTGAAAACTGATCGTCAAAAAACCGGTTGTCCGGTGCAAGAGGCGCGGGATTTAATCACTCTTCGCAGGTAATCACCAGCAGCCTGGGTCCGGGCTGTGAAGAGGATCCCGGATAAAGGTTTGCTAGCGCACTCTTAGTGCAACCAGAACCAGGTTGCAGCAAATCCCAGCCAGCTCAACACCAGCAATATCCAGGGCAGGGGATGCTGATGGCTTACTTCAACCAGCTCCAGCTGATCGTCTTGTTCTTCGGTTTGGGGCGCGCCCTGTGGCTGCCTGGCTTTGGCCTGCAATTTTTTCTGGCGGCTCGCTTCACGGGCCCGCGCCTTCATCTGTTTCTTGTATTCGTCGATGCCTTTCTGGATACCTTGCGCGATAAGCTGGGTCTGCTCCTTGGTCTGCCCCGGCTTCTGGTTGGCACGGGCAATTTTCATCGCCTCCTGCTGGGTCTCGGGGGAAATCTTGTCGTACTTGGCCATCAAATCATCTCCTCGGGCATGGGGGAGGGAGTATGCCACAAAACCCTGTTTCGTGGGGCTTGGCCAGGCATGGCTACAAATGAGAAACGCCTCAATAAAAGCATTTAAAAATCAGTAGCAAAGGGTAAGTTTGGCCATCGATCACAATTAACAACATTTGTGAGTCGCTGATGAAAATTTCTTCTTCGTTGTTTGTTATATTTGGGCCCGACCTGCTGGATAGGGTCACTAAATAACAAAACAATCAAGGTGATATGGAAATGAATAATAATGTTATCAAAGGCGGCGTGGCCCTGGCCGTGCTGGCGGCACTGACGGGTTGCAATATCTCCAAAAACGACAGCGTTGCACCCTGCACCGAAAATGTCTGCAAACTGACCATTCTGCATACCAACGATACCCACGGCCGTTTCTGGAACAACGCGGAAAATGAATATGGCATGGCAGCCCAGAAGACGCTGGTCGAACGGCTGCGTAGCGAGGCCAAGGCTGCTGGCAGTGACGTATTGGTTCTCTCCGGTGGTGATGTGAATACCGGCGTGCCGGAGTCCGATCTGCAGGATGCCGAGCCTGACTTCATGGCGATGAACAACATTCGCTACGATGCCATGGCGGTGGGCAACCATGAATTCGACAACCCCCTCAACGTACTGGAGAAGCAGCGCAAGTGGGCCCAGTTCCCCATGCTCTCGGCCAACATCTATGACAAGGCCAGCGGTAAGCACTACTTTGACCCCTACAAGGTGTTCAAGCTGGAGAGCGGTCTCAAGGTCGCCGTACTGGGTCTGACCACCGAGGATACCGCCCAGCTGGTTGATCCCAACAACGTGCAGACCCTGGAGTTCCGCGATCCGACCAGCGAGGCGGCCAAACTGGGCCAGCAGATCCGCAGCAACAAGGAGGCCAATCTGGTCTTCGCCATCACTCACATGGGCCATTACGAGAATGGTCAGCACGGCAGCAATGCGCCGGGCGATGTAGAGATGGCTCGTGCTCTGCCGGCAGGGACTCTGGATGCCATCATTGGTGGCCACTCCCAGAATCCGGTCTGTATGGAACCGGGTACCACCAACAAGTACGCCAATTTCAAACCGGGTGATAACTGCCAACCGGACCAGCAAAACGGCACCTGGATCATGCAGGCCCACGAGTGGGGCAAGTATGTGGGCCGTGCCCAGTTTGAGTACCAGAATGGCAAGTTGACCCTGACCAGCTATGACCTGATCCCGGTCAACCTGATTAAGCGCAACGCCAAGGGCGAGGCGATCGATGCCAACGGCGCCGTAACCAAGGATCCGGCCAAGATGCAGTTCGTACAGGACGAGATCACCAAGGATCCCGAGCTGTATAACACCCTGCTGGGTTATCAGGAGAAAGGTCAGCAAGAGCTGAATGTCGTCATTGGCTCGGCAGATGGCTTGCTGGTTGGTGATCGCAACTCGGTTCGCAACAAGCAGACCAACCTGGGTCGCCTCATCACCACGGCGACCAGCAGCAAGCTGGGTGTCGACTTTGGTATCGTCAACTCAGGCGGTGTGCGCGACAGCATCCCGGCCGGTGATATCACTTACCGCAGCGTGCTGCTGGTGCACCCCTTTGGCAACACGGTCAACAAGGCGGTCATGAAGGGAAGCGATCTGGCGACCTATCTGGGCCAGGTGGCAAGCAAGACCCGCAATACCGGTGGTTATGCCCAGTTTGGCGGTATCAATATGGCGGTGGATTGCCAGGCCAAGAGCGTCAATATCACCAGCATCGGTGGCAAGGCGTTTGATCCGGCAGCAACCTACAGCTTCGCGATCCCGAGCTTCAGCGCCTCCGGTGGTGACGGCTATCCGAAGATCGATACCATCAACGCCGGTTTGGTGGATGCTGCCGTGCTGAAGGAGTACATCGAGGTCAAGAAGACCATCAACGTGGCCGATTATCAGCCAGGCAATGAGGTGAGCTATCTGAACTCAACATCTACCGAAGGGTGCAACTGATTCGTCAGCGGGGCGCATAGCCCCCAGATGTGATCCCAAAGGGCAGACGGTGGCTGCCCTTTGTCGTTGTTTGGGGAGCGGTTACAACTCTTCAATCATCAATGACGATAGCAATCGCCTGTATGAGGTCAGGTGAGGGGATGAAATGAAAAGAGGCGGCTCGTTGGCCGCCTCTTGCGTAGTGACAATCTAAACTTTACAGCTGCTCGATACCGACGATATGCCAAGGGGCATTGTTCTTGGCCAGATCGCGTTCGAGGTGCCACACCTCTTTGATGTCTTCTTCGACCTGCTCCTGACGGTCCATGTAGCGGCCGCTAAAGCGCACGCTCACCTGAGCCCAGTCGCTGCCGTAGTCGGCGCGTACCAGCTGGGTATCGACGTACATCACTTCGGTATGCTGGTCGCCAGTCAGTTCGGCGCGCTCGGCTTTGAGCTGCTCAAACAGCTCGGGGCTGACGTACTCGCGCACCTTTTCCAGATCGTTCTTGTTCCACGCCTCTTGCAGGGTGCGATAGTGATCGCGGGCACCGGCCAGGAAGCTGTTCATGTCAAAGCCCGGCGGCAGGCGGAACGGCACGTCGCTGTCGGCAAAGCCGGTGGCTTGCGGTGCGCTGTTGCTCTGCTCAAACTGCTGCGGGGCCGCGGATTGCGGTGGCTGGTAGCCAGCATAGGCTGCCTGTTGTGGCTGTGGCGTCGCGACCTTGCCCTTGCGCAGGGTACGGATCAGGAAGACGGCACCCAGCGCTAGCAGGGCGATCAGCAGGAAGTCCATTCCTTGCAGACCTTCAAAGGCACCGCTGCCCAGCAGGTAGGCAAACAGGCCACCGGCCAGCAGGCCGCCCAGCAGGCCGCCCATCATGCCGCTCTTTTTCGGCGGAGTCTGGGCATTCAGTGTCGGATTCTTGTTGTCGACCGGTTTGGCCGCAGGCTGGGCCGGCGCAGTTTTGTAACTTTTACCAAAGGATTTGCCGCCGCCAAACTTCTTGGCTTCGGCGTGAGGTGCCCCCAGGCCAATGGCCAGGATCACGGCAAACAGGGTCAGCATCTTTTTCATTTTGACTCTTTTCACTCTCGTCTGTGGGTGGGGCATGCTCCGCTTTGGCAAGCTCAGCAAGGCGCATGGCAGGCTGCCTGTCCCTAATTGTGTCGCAGCTTGTATTCATCAATATCACCTCTGGCATGAATTATTCATGAACGAGGTTGCCGCGATGCGGCGTCAAACAAGAGGAGTAAACCGGATGAAAAGCAGAAGATTGAGTCGCAAGGAGCGCAAAATGCGAAGCAAAATCAAAATGGTCAAGGTAGAGCAGACACTGGTTTGGCCCTTTATGATGGTATGAGCCGCCAGATAGGGCTCGCTGTAGTTGGCTTTCTTTTGTAAAATTCCCGTCCCCTTCCCGCTGCGGTTTTTATGTGTATGGCAGAGCAAGTGACGGCGAAAAAAGACGCCAAGACACAACAGCTGAAAGTTCCTCCCCACTCTTTTGAGGCCGAACAGTCCGTACTGGGCGGCCTGATGCTGGATAACGATGCCTGGGATCGGGTTGCCGAACGGGTTATCGATCAGGATTTCTACAGCCGTCCGCACCGGTTGATCTTCCAGGCCATGACCCGCCTCTCCAACGCGGGCAACCCCATCGACCTCATCACCTTGCAGGAGGAGCTGGAACGCTCCGAACAGCTGGAAGAGGCGGGTGGCTTCGCCTATCTGGTGGAGATCGCCAAGAACACCCCGAGTGCCGCCAACATCAACGCCTACGCCGAAATCGTGCGCGAGCGAGCGGTGGTGCGGGAGATGATCTCGGTCGCCAACGAGATCGTCGAAGCAGGCTACGAGCCACAGGGCCGTACCTCCGGCGATCTGCTGGATCTTGCCGAGAGCAAGGTATTCAAGATTGCCGAGCAGCGCACTAGCGCCAACGAGGGGCCCCAGCCCCTGAAGCTCATCCTCGAGCAGACTGTCGACAAGATTGAAGAGCTGTTCAAGACCCCCCACAACGGGGTGACCGGGGTATCGAGCGGTTACAACGATCTCGACAAGATGACCGCCGGTTTGCAGCGTTCGGACTTGATCATCGTGGCGGCCCGTCCTTCCATGGGCAAGACCACCTTTGCTATGAACCTGTGCGAGCATGCGGCCCTCACTGCCGACAAGCCGGTGCTGATCTTCTCGCTGGAGATGCCCTCCGAGCAGATCATCATGCGTATGCTCGCCTCGGTCGGTCGCATCGATCAGACCAAGGTGCGTACCGGTCAGCTCGACGACGAGGATTGGGCGCGCCTCTCCTCCACCATGGGATTGCTGCTGGAGAAGGGCAAGATGTATATCGATGACGCCTCCGGCCTCACTCCGACCGATGTGCGCTCCCGTGCCCGTCGGGTGGCACGCGAGCACGGTGGCCTATCCATGATCATGGTGGACTACCTGCAGCTGATGCGGGTGCCGGCGCTCTCTGACAACCGTACCTTGGAGATCGGCGAGATATCCCGCTCTCTCAAGGCCTTGGCGAAAGAGCTGCAGTGCCCGGTGGTGGCGCTCTCCCAGCTGAACCGAAGCCTGGAACAGCGGGCCGACAAGCGCCCGGTCAACTCGGATCTTCGTGAATCGGGCTCCATTGAGCAGGATGCGGATTTGATCATGTTTATCTATCGTGATGAGGTTTATCACGATGACAGCCCGGACAAGGGGATTGCCGAGATTATCATCGGCAAGCAGCGTAACGGCCCTATCGGAAGAGTGCGTCTCACCTTCCAGGGTCAGTTCTCCCGGTTCGACAACTACGCCGGTCCGGCGTTTGATGACGATTATTGATGTAAACCCAAGGTGATGGCGGTTTCGTCATTACCACGACTGCCCTGATCGATAGCCAGTCATTGACTGCTGCTCAGGGCCTGTTTTCCCGGTTCGACAATTATGCCGGTCCGGCCTTCGACGACGATAAGTGAGTGGCGGTCTTCGGCCCGATGAGGGGGAGACCATTTGTGCCCTCGTAAGGGAAAACCATGAAAGCGGCTACTGCCCAAATCAATACTGCGGCCTTGCGCCATAACCTCGCCGTGGTCAAGCGCCACGCTCCCGCTTGCAAGATCATCGCTGTGGTCAAGGCCAACGCCTATGGCCACGGACTGCTGCCGGTCGCCCGCACCCTGGTGGATGCGGATGCCTACGCGGTGGCCCGTATCGAAGAGGCGCTGATGCTGCGCTCCTGCGCCGTGGTCAAACCCATTGTGCTGCTGGAGGGCTTCTTCTCTGCCGACGATCTGCCGGTGCTGGCGGCCAACAACCTGCAGACGGCGGTTCACACCTGGGAGCAGCTCGAAGCGCTGGAGCAGGTCGAGCTGCCAGCCCCCGTGGTGGCCTGGCTCAAGCTCGACACCGGCATGCATCGCCTCGGGGTACGTGCCGACGAGATGCCCGCCTTTATCGAGCGCCTCGGCAAGTGCAAGAACGTGGTGCAGCCGTTCAACATCATGACCCACTTCAGCCGCTCCGATGAGCTGGAGCAGCCCACTACCCGCGAGCAGATCGATTTGTTCAGCAAGTTGACCGCACCGCTGGCAGGTGAGCGGGCCATGGCCAACTCGGCGGGCATTCTGGCCTGGCCAGACTCCCACTGCGACTGGGTTCGCCCCGGTGTCATCCTCTATGGCGTCTCGCCCTTCCCCAACACGGTGGCGGCCGATTACGACCTGCAGCCGGTGATGACCTTGAAGACCCAGCTGATTGCGGTGCGGGATCACAAGGCGGGCGAGCCGGTGGGCTACGGCGCCAACTGGGTGGCGGATCGCGATACCCGCCTTGGCGTGATTGCCATCGGCTACGGTGACGGTTATCCGCGCATGGCGCCTAATGGCACTTCCGTGCTGATCAACGGCCGCATCGTGCCGCTGGTGGGGCGTGTCTCCATGGATATGAGCACAGTCGATCTGGGCCCGGGCGCGACCGACAAGCCCGGCGACGAGGCGGTGCTGTGGGGCGAGGGGCTACCGGTGGAGCGGGTGGCCGACGAGATTGGCACCATCCCCTACGAACTCATCACCAAACTCACCTCCCGCGTCTTTATGGAGTACGTCTGATGTGGCAGCAGTGCCTGCTGACGTTGAAGCCCCGTTCGCGGGGCTTTCATCTGGTGACCGACGAGCTGGTGGCCAAGCTGCCGATGCTGGCGGATTACCGGATTGGCATGGCGCACCTGCTGCTGCAACACACCTCCGCCTCGCTCACTCTCAACGAGAATTGCGACCCCAGCGTGCGCAGCGATATGGAGGCTCATCTGCACCGGCTGGCGCCGGAGGATGCCCCCTACTATCGCCACACTTATGAGGGGGCGGATGACATGCCCGCCCACATCAAATCCTCTCTGCTCGGGGTGAGCCTGCAACTGCCGCTCCGCGATGGTCAGCTGGCGCTCGGCACCTGGCAGGGGATCTGGCTTGGCGAGCATCGCATCGATGGCGGTGCCCGCAAGGTGCTGGTGACCCTGCAGGGTGAGTAATCAGGCTGCAATCAGCTGAAAGATGACGATAAAAAAGAAAGAGGGATGGCGCCGAGCCGTCCCTCTTTTGTTTTTACGATTTCGCGAGCTATCTGCTTGCCAGTAGTGAAGCGCTCTGCGTGGCTCAGGCGACCTTGAAGGGGGTCAGCTCGGCCAGCGGGGCGGCGTCCATAAAGGCTTGCGGCTCCTGGCCCTGTTTGAAGATCTTGAAGTCCTGCTCGCGTGCGCTCCAGTACTCCAGACGCTCACTGCCGTTTTCTCCGGTGATTTGCAGCAGGCTCGCTTCACGCAGGGCCACCACGTGCTCGCTCGGGTTGATGGCGCAGAACTCGGCCAGACGCTCGTCGCGGGTCTCGCCCATGTGGCCGCTGATGCTGGCGTCCAGATAGTGCGGGTTGATCTGCAGCGGGAACAGGCCCAGCGCCGGCAGCACGGCGGCGCTGCAAACCGGCATGTCGTTGGTGGTGCGGATGCTCGGGGTCGCCACGTTGCAACCGGCGCTCCAGCCCACATAGGGGACGCCCCGCTCGCGCACGGCACGCTGGATCGGCACGATCAGACCGTTTTCATGCAGCATCTGGTTGAGACGCCAGGTATTGCCGCCGCTGATAAAGATGGCGTCTGCCTGATTGATGGCATCAACCGGATCATCGAAGTGGTGGATGCTGATGGCATCGACTCCCAGACTCTCCTGCAGCTCGTTGGCGCGGGCATCCCAGCCGCTGCGGATCACCGCGTAGGGGATGAGCAGGATGCGCTTGACCTGTTTGCGCGCGAGCAGGCTTTGAACCCGATCCCGGGCCCAGCCGAGCAGACCCGGAAATTCGTTGGCTTTACCGTTGCTAAGCAGAAGCAGTTCCATCAAATCGTTCCTCAAAAATTGAAAGCGGAGGCGGGAGGGCCACCGGATCCGCCGTGCGGTCGGATGGCAAGAGCGGGCATCCTACCACCATTGGCGTGGCGGTTCTGTGATCGCGAGGCCCATTCAACGGCCATTGAGGAGCTATGGATGGATAACTCACTGCAAAGTGGTGGATTAATAAGCAGCGCTCCGCTCGCTGCCATCGCCAATAAAAGACCCCGCCGCAGCGGGGTCATGTCAGGGGAAAAGCCACTCGCCCATCAGGAGGCGGTCGCTTCAACCACCTTGTAGGAGGGCTGCTGGCGCAGCTTCCACAGCTCGCTCCATTTGCGCAGGGCGGAGAGGAGAATCAGCATTCCCAGCACCAGCATGATGAGGGAGATGATGCCGTTCATCGGGTTGTAGCCCTTGGCCGCGGCGTTGAAGTAGACGTTGCTCATCATCCAGTAACCGGCGTAGTTGACGGTGACGAACAGATAGGCCAGCGGGATCAGGCAGGTCAGCATGTAGCGGCGCTTGCTGGCCAGTCGCAAGATGATGGTGGCACCTATGATCAGGCCCACCGAGGCCATCAGCTGGTTTGAGACCCCGAATAGCGCCCACACAGATCCGATATCACCGGACATCAGCAGATACCCCCACATCACACAGGCGAGCACGCTAGCCCCGATGGCGCCCGGCATCCAGTCGATGCGCTTGAGGGGCGGGTAGAACTCGCCGAAGAAGTCCTGGATCAGGTAACGGGAGACCCGGGTGCCGGAGTCGACGGCGGTTAAGATAAAGACTGCTTCGAACATCACCACGAACTGGAAGAAGTAGGAGGCGAGGTTACTGAACCAGGGCACCTTGGTGAAGATGTAGGACATGCCCACCGCCAGGGTGACGGCGCCGCCGGTGCGGCCGTTCAGATCCATACCGATCTCCTGGGAGAGGAACGGTAGATCCACCACCTGCATCCCCAGTTTGGCGAAGGCCTCCGGGGTGGCGTTGATGGCGAAGTAGTCAGCCGGGTGCAGGGCAGTGGCGGCGATCAGCGCCATCACGCCCACCACGCACTCGGCCAGCATGGCACCGAAGGCGACCGGCAGAATGTCATTCCACTTGTCCACCAGTTTCGGGGTGGTGCCTGAGCCGATAAAGGCGTGGAAGCCTGAGATGGCGCCACAGGCGATGGTGATAGAGATAAAGGGCCAGACCGGGCCACCCAGTACCGGGCCGCCGCCGTGGACAAACTGGGTCATGGCGGGGAACTGGATCTCCGGGTTGATGCAGATAACGCCGATCACCAGCGCGCCGAACACGCCGATCTTCATAAAGCTGGAGATGTAGCCGCGCGGGGTGAGCAGCAGCCAGACCGGCAGCGCGGTAGCGAAGAAGGCGTAGATGGGCAGCGCCAGACTGATGGTCTCGGCACGCAGGGTCAGCCAGGCTCCGAAGGCGCTCTCCTGCACGTAGGGGCCGAAGAAGACACAGGCTAGCACGGCGATGAAGCCCACCCAGGAGGCCGCTTGCAGGTTGCCGGTCAGCTTGTGCCAAATTCCCACCACCATGGAGATGGGGATGGTCATGAACACCGCGAACACGCCCCAGGCGTTACGCTCCAGTGCGTGTACCACCACCATGGAGAGACCCGCCATAGTGATGGTGATGATGAACAGCATCGCGAGCCCCGTGCACCAGCCGGCGATGGGGCCGAGTTCGGCCTTGGCCACCTCGGAGAGGGACTTGCCCTGATGCTTCATGGAGGCGAACAGCACCACGGTGTCGTGTACCGCGCCGCCGATGACGCAGCCGATCAGCAGCCAGAGAAAGCTCGGCAGGTAGCCGTACTGGGCCGCCAGAACCGGGCCGACCAGCGGGCCAGCGGCGGCGATGGCCGCGAAGTGTTGACCGAAGTTGACCCACTTGTTGGTCGGCACATAGTTCTTGCCATCTTCCAGCTGGTGGGAGGGGGTGACTTGCTTGTCGTCAGCCTGCAGCACCTTGCGCACAAAGAACACGCCGTAGAGGCGATATGCGATGGCGAGGATGCAGAGGGCCGCAATGACAAAAGTGATTGCGTGTTGCATGGGGGAGTTTCCTTTTCCTGTGGCCAGTCTGGCCGGGCTCAGGCTGTACTCTACCCATGCGGTGGGGAAAGGGGAGCGAAGAAAAGGTCAGTGGCCGGGTTCTGCCCGCGAGTGGCAGAAAAGCGGCCCCGAGCGGTTTGAGGGATGAGCCGGCGGGCGTAGCAAGCAGGTGAGTGGTAGCTGGAGCAGGTACGGGATGAGTGGCCGCCCCCTCAGGGGATCTCCAGCAGCTCCTTGAGGGGCTTGAGGTAGCGGCGGCTCACCGGCACCTTGTGGCCGCCCTGGGTCACCACCTCCGCCAACCCGCCGTCCAGCAGCAGAATTTCACGGATCTGGCCCGGATTGAGCAGGTACTGGCGGTGACAGCGCACGAAGCCGGTCTTCTCCTCCAGGGTGCGCAGGGTCAGCTCGGTGGTGCCCTGCTGCTGGCCGCTGATCACCCGGTTGCCGGTGAGATCACTGTGGATGAACTCCACTTCGCCAAGAGGTAGCAGCAGAATCCGGTTGTGGCCGCTACAGGGGATGCTGCGCAGGGGCTGGGCGATGCGTGTCGGATCCGGCAGTGGCTGGCCCGCAAGTTCACCTTTTGGTGAAAGCAGCCGCTGGATGCGCTCCAGCGCCTTGTTCATCCGCTCTGCCGTGACCGGTTTGAGCAGGTAGTCGAGGGCGTTCTCCTCAAAGGCGCGCAGAGCAAACTCGTCGTAGGCGGTGATGAAGACGATGTGGGGGCGCAAGTCCGGGTCCAGCATGCCCACCAGCTCCAGCCCGTTGATGCGCGGCATCTGGATGTCGAGAAACAGCAGGTCGGGTTTGAGGCGGTGGATGGCGGGCAGCGCCTCCATGGCGTGGGCGCACTCTCCCAGCAGGCGGATATTGCCCGCCTGCTCCAGCAACAGGCGCAGCTCCTCGCGGGCGAGGGGTTCATCGTCAACGATCAGGGCGGTCAGCATGGGCTCTCCTGCAGGGGAAGGGTGATCCTCACCCGGGTTGATTGATGGGGGACGCAGTCGATGGCGACCCCGTACTCGGCGCCGTAACGGGCCTTGATGCGCCGATCCACTATGTTCATGCCAAGGCCGCTTCCCTCCTGTTTCGTCTGATAGAGCCCGGCGTTGTCGCACACCTCCAGTACCACCCGCTGCGCCTCGATCCGGGCTGTCAGGGTCAGCAGGCCGGGTTCGAACATCTGGGAGATGCCGTGCTTGACCGCGTTCTCGACGATGGGCTGCAGGGAGAAGGTGGGCAGCCGGTACTCCAGCAGCGGCTCGGGAATCTGGATCTGTACGCTCAGGTGCTCGGCGAAGCGGGCCTGTTCGATGTGCAGATAGGCGTTCACATGCTCCAGCTCGTCGGCCAGGGTCACCTCGTCCCCCTGGCGCTTGAGGTTCTTGCGAAAGAAGGTGGAGAGGTTGTGCACCAGGGTGCGGGCGCTTTCGGGGTCGCGCCGGATCACCGCCGACAGGGTGTTGAGGGCGTTGAACAGGAAGTGCGGATTGATCTGCGCCTGCAACAGCTTGATCTCCGACTGGGCCAGCAGCCGCTTCTGCTCGTTGTATTTGCCTGCCAGGATCTGGCCTGAGAGCAGCCGGGCGATCCCCTCTCCCAGGGTGCGGTTGATGGAGGAGAAGAACTTGCGCTTGGGCTCGTAGAGTTTGATGGTGCCCACTACCGACCCCTCTTCCCCCCGCAGCGGAATGACCAGCGAGGAGCCGAGCCGGCACTGGGGATGCAGGTTGCAGCTGTAGGGGATAAGGTTGCCGTCGGCATAGACCACCTCGTTGTGCTGGATCGCCTTAAAGGTGTGGGCCGAGTTGATGGCGGTGCCCGGCAGATGGTGATCCTCGCCGATGCCGATAAAGGCGAGCAGCTTCTCCCGATCGGTGATGGCCACTGCACCGACTCCGGTCTCCTCGTAGAGGATGCGCGCCATCTGCTGACACGCCTCCTGGGTGAAGCCCTTGTCCAGCACCCGCATCGCCCGCTCGGCGATCTTGAGGGCGCGGGCGGAGAAGGCGACCGAGTACTTCTCCAGCATGGCGCGGTGATCGAGGATCATCCGCATGAACATGGCGGCCCCCAGGGTATTGGCCACCAGCATGGGCGCGATGATGTTCTCGATAAGGTGGATGGCATCATCGAGGGGGCGGGCCACCAACAGGATGATCCCCATCTGCATCAGTTCGGCGATAAGGGCCACCGAGCCGACTACCCAGGGGCTGAACAGCAGGTCGAGCCGGTGGCGGGCGACGAAGTGGCGATGCACCAGGCCGCCGAGCAGCCCCTCGGCGATGGTGGAGAAGGTGCAGGCCAGCGCGGTAAAGCCCCCCAGCGAGTAGCGATGAATGCCGCCGGTGAGCCCTACCAGCAGCCCCACCACCGGGCCGCCGACTATGCCCCCCAGCACGGCGCCAATGGCGCGGGTATTGGCGATGGAGTCCTCGACCCTGAGGCCAAAGTAGGTGCCCATGACGCAGAAGCCGGAGAAGATGAGGTAGCAGAGGATCTTGTGGGGCCAGCTCAGGGTCACCTGAGTGAGCGGCATGAACAGCGGCGTCTTGGAGAGCAGCCAGGCGATCACCAGATAGACGCAGAGCTGCTGGAACAGCGAGATCACCAGAGTGAATTGTTCAAACGCCACGGCTCGTTGCCCCGGTAATGATTGGTCATTTAATGGACGCGGAGTATTAGCAAACCCCATACCCCCTTGCAAGGCAGGGTTATCGGAATGGTGGCGTAGCGCACGATTTGCCGAATCGTCTGCCGCCGTGGCAGGCGGTAACTGTCTGGTTACTCAGCATGGCGCTTGAGCCTGCGGCAGAAGTGGCGAGATGGCGGCAACAAAAAGGGGGCCAAGAGGCCCCCGAATTGGCAGTCAGTGGGTGGCTCAATCGAGTTTGAGATCGACCCACACCATGCGGTGATCCGAACTGACTCCCTTGGCGATGCCGAGTTTTGCATCATAGACCAGGTGATAACCGGCCTCGAAGCTGGCCGGCCAGAAGACGCCGCTCTTGACTGCGTTGAGGTTGGCGGAGGGGATGACGTGATCCAGTTGCAGCACGCTGGAGTTGGTGATGCGTTCCGGGTTGGGGCGATTGAGGTTGCGTTTGCAGTCGGCCCCCTTGCTGACACACTCCGGGCCCCCTTCGCTGACCGGGATCAGGGTGCCATTGGTGATGGCCTGATTCATCAGCGGGTTGTTTAGCAGATCCTGAATGGCGGTCAGGTCGCCGTCACCGGTGAGCGGATCGGCATTGAGATCCCCGGCGATGACGAACTTGGCGTTTTTGGCCAACCCACCCTTGGTGCCTTTGTCATCGGTCATGTAGTTGAGACCCTTGACGTAGTCATTCCAGAAGGCGATCTCGGCGCGGTTGTGTTTGACGTTGTGGCGTGCAGCGTTACCGAAGATGGGGGGCGTAGGGTGGGAGATCAGGAAATGGATGACCTCTTCTCCTTTATCGGTCTTCACGCGCACTGGCACATCGGCGTGGTTCTTGGAGGAGAGCGGGTACTGCTGCCAGGCTGCGTCTGAATACCAGGCATCACCACACTGGCGGCTGGCCGGGATCTTGACCTTGGGATTGTTGCAGTCATCGATGATGGGGTTCTGCTCGCCCGGCATATCCTTCCACTTGAAGTTCTGGAAGGTACGGATCTGCTTGGTGTCGATGGGGTATTTGGACATCACCGCAAAGGCGTACTGGCCGTGGTAGTTGCCAAAGCCCCAGGCATCGTCGGGGCCGCTGTTGACCTTGCCATCCAGATTGAGGTCATAACCACTCATCAGGCCGGTGTTGGTGGCGAAGTTCTGCATCACCGGATAGCTGATAGCCGTCACTTCGGCGTGCTGGGCGTGGGCCAGATAGTTGTCGTTGAAGGCTTTCAGATCGGCGGTGCTCTCGCCTTTGCCGTCGTTGTCGAACTCGTTGAGCAGGAACACATCCGGACGGGTGCGCTGGATGATCTCCGCCACGTTGCGGATCTGCTGCACGTTCTTGGCTTTGGTTTCAGTGGCGCCGCTCAGGCTCCCTTCGGCGAGGCGGGCCAGCAGGGCATCCTGCTCGGTGCGGGTCAATGCCAGCTCACCGGTCAGCATACCGGCGGCAGTGCGGTCAAAAGAGAGGTTGAAGGTGGCAAAACGAACCATGGGATCAGCTGCTTTTGAGTCGTTGTCGCTGTTGCAGCCTGCCAGCATCCCGAGGGATATGGCGGCGGCTAGTAGGGTCTTGTTGATATCTTTCATTGTAATTGTTCCGTAGCATCAATGAGTTATGCCTTCTGTGAGGCGGCGCCATTATAAGTAGACGGCGATGCTGCGGGGGTTTTGCCTGAGCAAAGTGTGAGGATATTCACACCACATATCTGGCGATGATGAATGTTAGCAGGGCGATATGGGGTGTGAAAAACCGGTTTATACGCTGCAGTTTCCGGGATGAATGGCGCACTTCCTGCCGTTACCGCACTCTGAATTTGTCACACCACCATCGGCAGGCCGCTCTCGGGATGGTGGATCACCTGTGCCGGATAGTCATAGAGACGGGCGATGAGCTCAGGGGTGAGCACCTCGGCAGGTGTGCCATCGGCCATCAGCTTGCCCCGCTCCAGCATCACCAGCCGATCGGCATAGCGCGCCGCCAGATTGAGGTCGTGCAGCACCACCAGCACAGCTGTATTGCGGCTGGCCAGGGCGCGCGCCATGGTGAGCAGCTGATGCTGGTATTTCAGATCCAGCGCCGAGGTGGGTTCGTCGAGCAGCAGCAGGCGGGGTTGCTCGGCTTGCTCGGTCGGGGGGGGGGCCTGCCAGATCTGCGCCAGCACCCGGGCAAACTGCACCCGCTGCCGCTCGCCGCCAGAGAGCCCGGGATAGAGCCGTTTGGCCAGATGCTCGACCCCGGCATGGGTCATGGCCGCCGCCACTATCTCGTCACGCCGCGCCGCCGGTTCACTGTGGGGCAAGCGCCCCATGGCGACTACTTCCTCGCAGAGAAAGGGGAAGTTGAGGGATGAGCTTTGCGGCAATACCCCGAGCCGGTGGGCAAGCTGGCTGCTGTCCCACTGCTGGCGATCCGCGCCAAACAGGGTGATGGAGCCTTCATATTCCAGCTCGCCGGTCAGGCACTTGAGCAGCGAGCTCTTGCCCGCCCCGTTGGGGCCGAGCAGCGCGGTCAGGGTGCCGCTCTCGAGGTCGAGATTGAACCCATCCAGGATCTGGCGCTGGCCACGGCGCAGGCTGAGTCGGGTACAGCTCAACAGGGGGGAGGAGAGTGAGGATGAGAGTGGTTGCATAACAGTCCGTATCACAGGGCGCGGCGGCCTTTTACCAGCAGCCAGATGAAGAAGGGGGCGCCGAGCAGGGCGGTGATGATGCCCACCGGCAGTTCGGCCGGGGCCAGCAGGGTACGTGCCAGCATATCGGCTGCCAGCAGCAGGGCGGCGCCAAGCAGGGCCGATAGCGGCAGCAACCTGACATGGTTGGGGCCCGCCAGCAGGCGCACCAGATGGGGCACTACCAGCCCGACGAAGCCGATCATCCCCGATACCGCCACCGCCACCCCGACGCCCGCCGCGGTGAGCAGAATCAGGCGACGTTTGAGGGATTGCACATTGACCCCCAGATGACGGGCCTCTCCTTCACCCAGCAGCAGGGCATTGAGGGGATTGGCATCGCGCATAAAGAGCCACAGCAGGGCCGCCAGGGTGAGCAGGGCCAGCGCCACATCGGCCGGTTTGCCTGCCGCCAGCGTTCCCATCTGCCACAGGCTCAGGTTGCGCAGCATCTGATCGTCCGCCAGATAGGTGAGCAGGCCGATCACCGCACCGGAGAGCGCAGTGATGGCGACCCCGGCCAGCAGCATGACGGTCACCGAGGTGCCGCCCTCACGGGTGCCGAGCAGATAGACCAGGGTGGTGGTCAGCGCGCCGCCGAGAAAGGCGAGCAGCGGCAGCAGGCCAACCCCGATGGTGGCTTGCAGCTGCTGGCCGAGGGGGGCCAGCAGCACGATGGCGAGCGCCGCACCGAGTGCCGCACCGCCGGAGACACCTATGATGCCGGGGTCAGCCAGAGGGTTGCGAAACAGCCCCTGCATCACGGCGCCACAGAGCCCGAGGATCCCCCCCACTGCGATGCAGAGCAGGGTTCTCGGCAGGCGAATTTCTTGCACGATCAGCAGCTTGTGTGACTCTATCCCGCTCTCCTGCCCGGCAAACAGCGCCCGCAGACTCTCGCCCAGGGTGAGGGTCATAGGGCCGGTTGCCAGCGAACCGAGCAGCAACAGTGCCAGTGCAGCCGTGGTGAAGGCCAGCAGCCAGGAGAGGGGCAAGCGCATCATGACCCCTGTTTGATCCACTGGGCGATCTGGTTCGCCTGTTGCAGGGAGTTGAGGCTCAGGCCCCCTTGCAGGGCGTGGCCGTCGATGGCGTGAATGGCGTTACGCTTGCCAGCCGGGGTGGCGGCCAGGGCGGGCACTTCCGCCAGCACCTTGGCCGGATCGGCATATTGCTGCCAGTCACGACCGCTGACCAGCACCAGATCGGGCTGCATCTCGATGAGGGATTCTGCGGATACCGGCTTGTAGTTGCGCAACTCGGCGACCGGATTGATGCCGCCTGCCAGCGAAATCAGCGCGCTGGCGGTGGTGTCCCCCCCGGCGATGCTGGTGGGCTGCCCCTTGTGCAGCAGCAGGAAGGCGACCTTGAGCGGTTTGTTCTGTTTGGCTTGCGCCGCCAGCTGATCGGTCTGGGCCTGGATCTCTGCCTTCAGGCGATCGCCAGCGGCTTTGTCGCCCAGCAGGCTGGCGAGGGTGTCGATACGCTGGTTGAGGTTAGCGAGGGTCGGCGCGGTATCCAGCACCTCCACCTTGACCCCGGCACGACGCAGCTGATCCAGGGTCGGGGCCGGGCCCATCTCGTCGCTGCCCACCAGTCGGGTGGGGGATAGGCTCAGGATCCCTTCGGCGGCCAGTGCTCGGTGATAACCCACCTTGGGCAACCCTTTTGGCAAGGGGCTGCTGACATCGGTGGCGATCAGGCTCGATTCACCGCCAAGGGCCAGAATGAGTTCTGTGGTGGCGGGGCCGATACTGACGATACGCTCTTTCTGTCCGTCGGCGGCAACGGCAGAGAAGGGAGAGAGTGAACTGCAGAGCAGGGTGATGGCGAGGGCAAGACGACGGCCCATGCTAACCTCCGAAGGGGTGAATGAAACGGGTGTGCCGCCGAGAATATCAAGGCTTTGGAAAAAATGCACTGATAATGATAGCAATTATCAATTGCATTGATTCCAGTGCTTTATTAGAGTAGCCGCCATGATAAACAGCGGGACGACCTGGTCCCGCAGAGGGAGAAAACATGAGCATTGCACAACGCATTCACGCGCTGCTGGAGCAGGATCCCGGCGCTCATCCGTCCACCCTAGCTGCCCAGCTTGCCATCAGCGAATGGGAGGTGGTTCGCCATCTGCCCGCCGAGCTGGTTACCCTGCTGCCCGCCGATCGCGCACAAGGTCTGTTGGAAGATCTGGCCGACTGGGGCCCGGTGACCACCATCGTCGAATCAGAAGGTTCCATCTTCGAGGTAAAAGCCCCCTTCCCGAAAGGCAAGGATGCACGCGGTTACTACAACCTGATGGGCCGCGACGGTGAGCTGCATGGTCACCTCAAGCTCGACAACGTGGCGGGGATTGCGCTGGTCAGCAAGCTGTTCATGGGCAAGGAGGGGCACTCCTTCCAGTTCTTCGGTCACTCCGGCCGCTGCATTTTCAAGGTCTATCTGGGTCGCGACGAGAAACGCCAGTTGCTGGCCGATCAGGTCACCCGTTTCATGGCGCTGCGCCACAACTCTCAAGAGGAAGTCAAAGCATGAGTGAACGTCAGGAGCGTCTGCAGAACCGTCTGCAACCGGAGATCCGCGAGTTTCGCGACAGCTGCCGCACCCTGCAGCTCGCCACCGTCGATGGCGAAGGCAATCCCAACGCCAGCTATGCCCCGTTCGTGCTGCAGGAAGATGGCTACTATGTGCTGATCTCCGAGATCGCCCGCCACGCCCGCAACCTGCAACAGGTGCCCCGGGTATCCCTGATGCTGATCGAGGATGAGAGCGGTGCCCGCGAGCTGTTTGCCCGCAAGCGCTTGACCTTCGATGCGGTGGCTGAAGTGGTGGCCCGTGACGACGCCCGCTGGAGCAAGGCGGTGGCGGCACTGGAAGGTCGTTTTGGCGAGATCATCAAGGGTCTCTCCAACCTCAAGGATTTCAAACTGTTCCGCCTCAAGCCGGAACAGGGGCTGTTCGTCAAGGGCTTCGGACAGGCGTTCGCGGTCTCCGGTGACGAGCTGGTGGATTTCGTCCATCTGGTGGAAGGGCACAAGCGCATCGACAACGGTGCCGAGCTCACCAGCCCGGCCGATGCGCCGGTCTGATAATCCCTGTCGACCACGACAGCTGTCATAACAAAACGGGCAGCCACTGGGCTGCCCGTTTTTATTGCGTTATCTCATCCGGCCTGTTCAATCCTGCCAGGAGGCCTTGTTGGGAAAAGCGCGACGATCGGCGTCGGTGGCCGTTTCGTTGCATTCTCCTCGCACCTTCCAGGAGGTCTGGCTCAGCACGATGTAGCCCTGGCGGCAATACTGCTTGGTCGCCAGGGTCTCGGTCAGCAGGTTCTCCTGTAACGCCTCCCGCTGTTCCAGCAGCCGCTGGCTCTGGGCCGCCGAGAGGCCGCGCGGCAAGGTGTCGTTAGGCGCGGCCTCAAAGGTGAACCGCTTGCTCCCCTCCTCGTTGATGTGGGTCAGAAACAGGGGTTCCGGCCCGTCATACTTCTGGCCGGGCAAGCTGGAGCAGGCCGACAGCAGGGGAACAATCAACAACAGGGTGGCAGACAACAGGCGCACGACAGACTCCAGTGAGAAACGAGGCGAGGCTCGCAGATTAGCACGGCTGCAGGGCGGGTGTTACTGCCAGCAGCTCGTCGGTGGTGAGCAGGGTGACACTGCGCCCCTCCGGCAGGCTGAGGTGGCGCCACATCCAGTGATGGTGCTCGGTGATCTGGGCCGCGCTCAGGTGGGGGCGATCGGCGGTGGTGTGACCATCGCTCAACACCAGCACCTCGTACCCATGGGAGGCGGCACTGCGCACCGTGGTATCGACGCAAAAATCGGTGGCGCAGCCACAGAGAATGAGTCGATCGACCGGCTGCTCGGCCAGCAGGAAGGCAAGCTCGGTATCGAGAAAGCTGTCACAGGCCGTTTTGCGCACCCGGCTCTCTCCCTTGGCCGGTTGCAGCGCACTGTGAAGCTGCCAACCCGGGGTGCCCGGTTCCAGTTCGGTACCGGGGGGCGAGTCATGCTGGATATAGATGACCCGTCCCTGTTGCTGCCTGACATGGGCCGCAGCCCGATTGATATTGGCCAGCACCTGCTCCTGGCGGTAACGGGGCTCGTTGAACAAGCCTTGCTGCACATCGATGATCAGTAACACATCCATATTTTACCCGCCGTTTCCTGGAAGATTAGGGTTGCAGCCACTGGCTGCAGTCACGACTGCGGGATTGATGCAGCGCGCCCATATCTTGCTTCATCTCGTCACTGTTTTGCCAGCGCTTAGGCAGCGGCATGATGGTTACCTGCACATCGGCTGCGGGATCTGCAACAGAGGTCTCATCTGTGCGGGGCACGACCAGCGCCACCTTGAGGGCAGGATTGCGGCTGGCGATGCGACTGGCGAGCCCAAGCCCCCCCTCGACGTGGAAATTGCCGGCGATATGCATGAGCTGCTGGCCCGGGTGCTTGGCGAGATAATCCACCATGCTCTCGGCCATGGTGTCATCCCAGCTGGTCTGGGCGGCGAAGCGGCGGGCGTTGCTGTCGGCATCGCCGTGGTGCATGGAGGCCATAAATTTCTGGCGGTAGGGGTCATCCCCCAGCGTCAGCTGGCGGGCCAGCTGGTTGCGACGTGTGGCTGGCAGTTTGTCGAGCCACTCAGCCCCCTCCTGACCGACACAGATCACCAGGGGCTTGGGGGCGTTGGCGGCGATCACCGGCATCTGGTGAGCCTTGGCAAACTCCACCAGCGGGCGGTAGTCGCTAGGATAGTTGGGCCAGGCGTTGCCTTCGCGGATCAAGGCCGCTTCACCAATCTGGTTCGCCAGATAGGCATCCAGCGTTTTCTGATCGGCGCGGCTGAACTGCTCCATGGAGAGGGCCAATGGCCGCCCGTGCTGCTGACCTGCGGTGTAGAGCCCGCTCAACAGGCGCGATTGCAACAGATGCACGGCGGGATGGCTGTGCAGCTCACCCACCAGAATGATGTCGGCGTCGGCAATGCGCGCGATCGCCTGCTCCAGCGTCAGGTCTGCGTCTCCCTCGCTGCTTAGCCGGTAGTCATAGAGCGTCTGCAACTGTGATGACTGGGTCGGTTGGATGGGGGTGGCACAGGCTGCCAGCAGCAGCGGCAGGGCGAGCAGAGGAAGTCGTCTAATCATGGGATCTCACGGCTGATATGCCCGGATGCCGTTGCATCTCGGGGGGCTAATAGAGAATAAGGGCAACACAGGGCGACAGTGTAAAACCAATTTGGTTCAAAACAAATGAGAATGATTTCGTTTCTTGTTGATCTTTGTCGAGAGCCGGGTAATATGCGGCCTGTTTGATAACAGTTCTCAATAAGGATTCGCTGTGACCCATCATAACGCACTCTCTCTGGTTGCCCTCGCCGTGGCGGCCGGTCTCTCTTCCCAGGTCTTTGCTGCCACCCAGAAGGCGGATGAAGTCGTGGTCGTCAGCGGCTCACGGATGGAGCAAAAACTGGAAGATGTCTCCGGCCCCATCTCGGTGATCACCGCCAAGCAGATTGAAGAGCAGGTCGTCACCAACGTCGCCGACCTGTTCCGCTACGAACCCGGTGTGACCGTGAATGGTGGTAGCCATAATGCTACTGATGGTCAGACCTTCTCATTGCGTGGTATGGGTGGAAATCGCGTCAAAGTGGTGAGCGATGGTGTTCGTCAAAACGATGCTTATGACAAAGGTGGTGTAGGACAGAACTACTTCGATACTGACATGATCAAGCAGGTTGAAATTGTTAAAGGACCTGCTTCAACTGCGTATGGCTCAGATGCTATTGGTGGGGTTATTGCAATTACGACCAAAGATGCAGCGGATTTTTTGCGTAATAAAGATAGCTATGTTGATGTGACCAGTGGTTATGCATCCGAAAACGGTCAATGGATGGGCGGTTTTACAACCGCATTGCGTACCGGTGATTTTGAGCATCTATTACGATATACAGAGCGTAATGGCGGCGTCAAACAGAACTATAAATCAAGTTTGTATGACTTTGATATTGTTGACCGTTCCGTTCTGCTCAAAAGCAAATGGAATATATCAGCAGCGCAACAGTTGAAGCTGACATTTGATTATTACGATCAGGATAAAGAATCCGATCCGTTTGATAACGCTAAAGAGTTGAGACTGAAAGATGAGAAAAGTGAAAACTATCGCATCATGTTGGATCACCAGCTTAAAATTAGCTCAATGCTAACAGATCGAGTTTCTTCGAAGGTTTACATCAGTAAATTTGACCAGGGCAATAATAAAAATATTGGCAATACAGCAAATGGAAGTTCAGAACATAGTACGTTTTTACAGAATGCCTTGGGTGCACAGCTGCAGTTTGACAAGCATTTTGGGGCAAGCAATATTGTTTGGGGTCTTGAGTATGAAAAATTAACCACAGAACGTGAAAAGACAAAAACCAGTTACCCGAGTGGTGCAATCGCGAACCGAAGTCTCTTTCCGGATAGCGATACGCTGCGTGCTGCTGTGTGGTTCTTTGATAATATCCAGATTAATGATAAATGGCTGCTAACTCCGGGCATGCGGTATGATCATTATGAACTGCAAGCTACTTCCAGTAACGGTAAATCATCATTTGGAGAGATCAAGGAAGGTGAACTATCTCCAAAGCTTGGCCTTGTATATAAGGCCCATGAACTGGTGAATATATATTCTCAATATAGCCATGGTTTCCGGGCTCCAACATATAGTGAGTCTTTAGCATCTGGTAGTTATAGTTCACCAGGTTTTACTCATATCTTTATCCCTAACCCTGACTTACGTCCAGAAAGTAGTGATGGTATTGATCTCGGAGCTCGCGGTCAGTCAGACACCTTTGACTATGATATTTCTGTGTTCAGGACAAAATATAAAGATTTTATTGATGAAGAAAACACATCATCCTTTGGTCGCACAGGTATGACAATGGTGACTAAGTATGTCAACGTGAAGAAAGTCAATACAAATGGGGCTGAGTTGAAACTTGGTTACTGGTTCGATGATAATATATATACTTGGGGTGCTCTGTCATACATCAACGGAAAAGATCAAAATGGGAACTACATTAACTCTCTGAACCCTTTGAGTGGGAATGTCGGTGTACGTTTTGAACAAGCACTCTGGAATTTCAATACCGCCCTTCGCTTTGCTGATGATATGGATAAGGTCGGTAAGGACGGTAAGGATAAGGACGGTAAGGAGCTTATTAAGTCTGCGGGTTGGGGGGCGGTGGATATGTACGCTCAGTTTAATCCTTTGCCTGAGTTGCAACTCAACGTTGGGGTCTTCAATCTGTTTGATCGGGAATACGCTACATATAATCGTCTCGCAGGGAAAGAAGTCAGAACTGATATTAGTACCTTTACTGAACCGGGCCGCAACCTGAGTGCACGGGTCAAATACGTATTCTAAAGAGCAAACAACAGACGCAGATGATCAAAGGGGCTTCGGCCCCTTTTTTGTCGCCGCCATGTTGTGACGATGGAGCAGAGCAGATGTTTGCCTAAAAAAGAAACCCGCCATGGGCGGGTGGAAGGATTGCAACACTAACCAGGAGGAGGTGTTACCAAGTAGACCCCACCTCTTCGGTAATAGTTCAATTTTATTGAAGTTTTTTCGTTTTCTGCGCAGGGTTTCCATCGGGATCTGCGGGGGCGGATGAGTTATCATTCTGCTCCCGTCATCCGGTTGCAGAGGATCTATGCCCGCGTTCTCCTGGTTAGCGCTCTTTTTCGGCGCCTTCTATTTTGTCTACGGCGCTTACTTGCCGTTCTGGTCGCTCTGGCTGGAAGGGGTGGGCGTCAGTGCCGAGATGATAGGTCTGCTGCTGGGGGCGGGGATGGCGATCCGCTTTGCCGGCAACCTGATGGTAATGGGGCAGATCAAGGGGGCAGGGCATCTGTTGCCAGTTACCCGATTGCTCTCCCTGCTCAGTCTGCTGGCGTTTCTCGGCTTCTACCTCAGTCATAACCTCTGGTGGCTGGTGAGCTTGACCCTGCTGGCGAACTTTATCTATCCGACTCTGATGCCGGTGGGTGAGGCGCTGGCGACCCGCATGGTGGTGCAGGCGCACCTCGATTACGGCAAGGTGCGGCTGTGCGGCTCCTTTGCCTTTATCGTTGCCTCGACTCTGGTGGGGGCGCTGGTGGGCAACTTCGGTAGTGACTGGATTTTGCACACCATGGTGGCGGGGCTGGTGCTGATGCTGCTGCTCAGCTGGCTGCCGCTCTATCCGGCGCCACAGGATAGTCAGGGCGAGCGCGCCAAGGCGTCCTTGCTGGCAACCCTGCGCAGCGCACCGGTGCGCCGTTTCCTGCTGCTGACAGCTTTGCTGCAGGGGAGCCACGCCGCTTATTACGGTTTCAGCGCCATCTACTGGAAGGCGCAAGGATATAGCGGCACCATCATCGGCTATCTCTGGGCGCTCGGGGTGGTGGCGGAGATCTGTATGTTTGCCGCCGACAAGCGTTTCTTGCAGCGCTTTGGCGCCCAGAGTCTCTTTATCGCCGGTGCCATCGGTTGTGTGGTGCGCTGGGTATTGCTGGGGGCCTCGACCGAGTTGTGGGTACTGGTGCTGGGGCAACTGCTCCACTCGGTGACGTTCGGTATGAGCCATCTGGGGGCGGTGCGCTTTATGACCCGTCAGCTACCGGCCGAGCAGTTGATCCCGACTCAGGCGCTCTATGCGGCCCTTGGCCTCGGCATGACGGTGGCGGCCCTGATGGCACTCTGCGGCGTGCTGTTCGAGCCTCTCGGCGGCGGCATCTTCTTCCTGATGGTGCTGGTGGTGTTGCCGGTCTTCTTCCTGCGGCTGCGCCCCTTTGCACCCTCTGCGCAGGAGAGGGCTCCAGCCTGATACTTATCAGTCCGAATCGTAACAACAGCCAAAAAGAAGCTTCTCGACTCAAATGTAAGTCAGTTAAGCCTTAATGACATTGTTGTTCGCTTTTTTGGATTGATTTGTTGTGGTTTAACCATCCCGAATACCATTTTAGGTGGTACAGTCGCCACCATAACCTGAGGTGTTTAATGACAAGATTGCGTCGCTCATTTACAGCCGAGTTCAAACTGGAAGCCGCATCCCTGGTGCTCTACCAGGGATATTCAGTCCCCCGAAGCAAGCCGTTCACTGGATGTCGGTGAAACCGTGCTTCGCCGCAGGGTTCAGCAACTGCAATCCGAACGAACCGGCACTCCCCATATCAGTAAAGCACTGACTCCGGAGCAGCAGAAAGTCCAGGAGCTGGAAGCCCGCATCAACCGGCTCGAGCGCGAAAAGGACATACTAAAAGCTACTGCTCTCTTGATAGCGGACGAGTTCACACGTACGCGCTGATAGACCGATTAAGGGAGCGGGCCTCCATCACTCTGGTCTGCTGCGCTTTCGATGTGCCCACTTCCTGTTTTTAAGACTATCTGGCCCGCAGGCGGACGATTAACCGTGAGCGTATGCAGCTGCGCTGTGAGTTGCGCCGTTTGTTCAAATAGAGCCGGAACTCAGCGGGCAGCCGCGCCTTGATGTCGATGATGCGGGCGTTGGGGTATCAGATTGGCCGATTCAAAGTGCGGCCCCTGATGAAGGATGCCGGGTTGGCATCCAAACCGCCGGGCGTACACCGCTATAAGGTGGCACGGTCAGAACGACCGGACATTCCCAAGCTGCTGGCCCGCGAATTTGATGTTCCGCAACCCAATCAGGTGTAGCGATATCAGCTATGTCTGTGCAGGTGGTCGTTGGCATTACCTGACAGCGGTGTGTCATGATACTAACTTGCCGAGGATGGCGTATTGCATCTCTTGCAGGGGAAGCACATGGCGGGCTGCTCCCAGCTTGATCGCCTCCTTGGGCATGCCGAAGACCACGCAGGAGGCCTCATCTTGGGCATAGGTGTTGGCACCCGCATCCAGCATCTCGCGCAATCCTCGGGCACCATCATCCCCCATGCCGGTCATGATGATGCCGGTGGCATTCTTGCCGGCATATTTGGCGACGGAGCGAAACAGCACATCCACCGAGGGGCGATGGCGGTTGATAAGCGGCCCGTCGACCACCTCGACATGATAGTAGGCTCCGCTGCGTTTGAGCAGCATATGCTTGCCTCCGGGGGCTATCAGCGCCAGCCCCGGGATCACTCGGTCATTGTTCCTCGCCTCCCGCACTTCTATCTGGCAGACCCCGTTCAACCGCTCGGCAAACATGGCGGTAAATTTCTCCGGCATGTGCTGCACGATGACAATGCCGGGGCTGACCCGGGGCAAGGCTGTCAGCACGGCTTCCAGCGCCTGGGTGCCGCCGGTCGAGGTGCCGATGGCGATGAGCCGCTCGGTGGTTTGTGCCATGGCGTGCTGGTTGGGCGCCAGCATGGCATCTGCGTTGAGTTTGGTGCTGACCGGCACAGAGGAGGGCTTGCCCACGCGCTTGAGATTGGCTTGGGCCGCAGCACGTACCGCCATCGCCAGGTCGTGGGCAGATTCTTGCAGAAAGCTTTTTATCCCCATGGTCGGTTTGGTGATGATGTCCACCGCGCCGGCAGCCATTGCCTGCAAGGTGGTCTCGGCCCCTTTTTCGGTGAGGGAGGAGCAGATCACCACCGGGGTTGGATGCTCTGCCATGATCTTGGTGAGAAAAGTGATGCCATCCATACGGGGCATCTCCACATCGAGCACGATGACATCAGGCCACTCTTTCTTTAGTTTTTCCTGGGCAAACAGGGGATCTGATGCTGTGGCGATCACCCGGATATCAGGCTCCTGCTCCAGCACCGCTTGCAATACCTGTCTGACCACGGCGGAATCATCCACCAGCATGACCCGGATCTGCTTCATTCTCGCGACTCCCGTTGATGTGGCAGACGATGATGGCGGAGCCAGACACTGCCGTTGCTGAGCTCAAAGAGCAAGCTTCGGTGGCCGCTATGGCCAAGATGATGAGCCTTGATATCAAGGCCAAGGTGTCGGGTCAGCTGCCAGGCTGCCTGAATATTTTTGGCGGCGACATTGTTGTCGCTCTGTGCGTATTGAGGTTCGGTAAACATGTTGCCACCCCCGAACAACTTGGCCTCATATTCATGGATGGGGGCGGGATAGTGACTGGCCGCTTGCAGCAGCAAGGCGAGGGCCTCATCGGCATAGCGCCCATCCAGCGTGGCAGAGGGATTGCGCCGACTTGGCAGCATGTAGTGACACATTCCTCCCTGTTTCTGCTCCGGATGCCACAAGGTGATGGCAATACAGGAGCCCAGTACGGTTCGGACCACCACATCCTCCTTGCCAAAAAAGAGCTCTCCCGGTTGCAGGATCACCTCCCGTGCCATGACTTATCTCTTCTGATAGATGGAAGGAGAGACAAGCTGCAGGCCGTGGTGCAGGCCATGCAGGCTCTCGGCGTGGCTCACCAGCAGGTAGCCACCGGGTTTGAGTCTGGGTACCAGCCGCTGCAATACTTGCCCTTTGGTCTCCTTGTTGAAGTAGATCATCACGTTTCTGATGAAGATGACGTCAAACATGCCAATGTCCGGCAGATCCTGATTGAGGTTGATCTGCATGAACTGCACCTTATCCCGCAACTTGCGATCAATGATGAAGATGCCTTCCTGTAGGCCCACACCCTTGAGGCAATATTTCATCAAAAAGGGCAGTGGAATATTTTGCGCCCGCTCGATGGGGTAGCGCCCGCTCATCGCCTGTTCCAGCACCCGGGACGAGATATCGGAGGCCAGGATCTCCCAGTTGAAGGTGCTGCGTTTTTCCGCGAGGGTCATGGCCAGACTGTAGGGCTCCTCGCCGGATGAGCTGGCAGCGCTCCAGACCCGCAGCGATTGCTCGGGCGGGAGCGCTGAGACTATCTCCCGCGTCAGAAACTCGAAGTGTTTGGGCTCCCTGAAAAAGTAGGTTTCGTTGGTGGTAAGGAGATCAAGCGCCAGCTGCAGTTCGCTGCTGCGATCGTTCATGATGAGCTGGAAATAGTCGTCATAACTATCCAGCTCATAGTGGCAGAGGCGTTTCGCCAGGCGGCTGGCCACCAGCGCCTTCTTGGCAAGAGACAGCTCTATCCCCGCCGTTTGATGAAGCCAGCGTTGGAAACGGGAGAACTCATCATCATGCAGCTGGGTTTGATACAAAAACTATCCCTCTACCTGTGTGGTCGGAGACGGGAGAGGCAACGCCTCTCCCGTGACTAGAACCGGACAAAATCGCCATCGCCCGTGGGGCGTTGGACTGTGGCGGCTCGTTCCCGACTGTTGGCAGTGCTCTCGTTCATGAAGCGACCTCGGGTATTGGGGTGAAGATGCGAGGTGGCTGCTTTACCTTCTTTGGCGTGGACTTCCAGGGTAAAGAATTCCATGGCCAGCTGCAGCTGTTCAGCCTGGCTGCTCATCTCTTCTGCTGTGGCAGCCAGCTCTTCGCTGCAAGAAGCGTTCTGCTGGGTAACCTGACTCAGCTGGTTCATGGCCTGATTGATCTGGCTGACACCGGTGGATTGCTCTACCGAAGCGGCACTGATCTCCTGCACCAGATCCGAGGTCTTGTTGATGGAAGGAACCATCTGATCCAGCAAACGACCTGCTTTTTCCGCCATCTCGACACTGCTGGAGGCCAGCTCGCCAATCTCCTGTGCTGCCACCTGGCTGCGTTCGGCCAGTTTGCGCACCTCCGCCGCCACTACGGCAAAGCCTTTGCCGTGATCGCCTGCCCGCGCCGCTTCGATAGCTGCGTTGAGTGCCAACAGATTGGTCTGGTAGGCGATGTCATCGATGATGCCAATCCGTCTGGCGATCTGCTTCATGGCATCCACAGTCAGTTTGACCGCTTCTCCTCCCTCTACGGCCTCTTTGGCTGCCTTGCTGGCCATGCCATCGGTGACCTGGGCATTGTCGGTATTCTGGTTGATGCTGGCGCTCATCTGCTCGATGGAGGCGCTGGTCTCCTCCATGCTGGAGGCCTGTTCACTGCTGGATTGGCTGATCGACTGGGCGGTCGCGCTTACCTGCTCGGCGGCACTGGAGAGGTTGTCAGAGGCGCCGCGCACTTCGGTGACGATGTTGGTGAGCGAAGCGATAGTTTTGTTGAGCGCATCCTTGGTGGTGCCAAACACGCCAGGGTAGTCCGCCTCAATCTGTTGGGTCAGGTCACCTTTTGCCAGACATTGCACGACCCGGATGACGTCGTTGAGGGTGCTGTCGATCACTTCGGCAATCTGGTTGATCCCTTCTCCCATCGCCTGAAAGAAGCCGCTCTTGCCAGTAAGTTCCATCCTGCGGTGCAGCTCGCCATTGATCACGGCCTGCACAATGTCGGACATCTCTTTCTCTATCATCACCTCCTTGGTTCTGTCGGCCCATTCGACCACGGCTCCCAACCGTTCACCGGTATCGTTGAAGACCGGATTGGCGATCAGGGAGAAGGTGCGCCCCCCCAGCTGAATCTGGGTACGGTAGGTGCTGTTGAGTTTGGCCAGCATGGCGCGCTGATGGCCGGGATTTTTATGAAAGCTGTCGATGTTGGCGCCCATCAGCTGATTGGCGTTGAAGCTGTATAGCTCTTTCTTGATGTCGGTCTCAGCCTGATTGAGCATGCCGGTCACAGCCTCGTTCATATAGATAATGTCGAGGTTGGTATCGGCAATCATCACGTTGGTGCTGGCGCAGTCGAGGGCTTTGCGAACCAGCTGGTTCTCATGGAGCAGCACCAGGTTCTTTTTAATGTCGTTGCGGCTCTGTTCCAGCTTGTCGCTGAGCAAGGTGACCACCTCGTTGATGGCATGTCCTACTTCACGAAAGGGACTGTCCATACCGGAAAGATCGAGTGGTGCTGGAACCTGCTCTGCCAGGACTGCGTGTTGCAGCTGGCTGATTGCGTCGAGTAACTGGGTCCGCTGCCTCACTTCGGTGGTATTGTCTCCGAAGAGTTTTCCTAAGAATGATTGGGTCATGAGCGTTTCCTTATGCTGCATGTCGTGGAGTATGGAGGCCTGTTCAGGAGGGTTGCAGGTTGCCTTGTGGCAACCTTGCCTGTGGCTGGGCCAGTTCGTTGAGTTGAGCCATCTCATCGAGTGACAACACTTTCCCGGTATCGATGAGGATGACGAATTTGCCGTTGACCTTGCCCATGCCGCTGATGAAATCTGCCCGGATGCGGGCACCAAAACTGGGTGGGGGCTCGATATCTGCTTGTGGGATACCCAGTACTTCCGATACGGAATCCACCACAACGCCAATATCCTGACCTACAGGTTCATCGCCCTGCGGGGCCACCCCCTCAATAATGACGATGCAACTGCGGCGAGTGATGACCGAAGGTGCATTGCCAAAGCGGGCATTCAAGTCTACGACCGACACTACCGCTCCTCTGAGGTTGATTACGCCGCGAATAAAACCCGGCATCATCGGAACCGGAGTGATGTTGCCGTATTCGATGATCTCTTTGACCCCCAGAATATTGATGGCGAACATCTCGTTGTTGATCAGAAATGTCAGGTACTGGGCATCGCCACTGCTCTCGTCAGCGGCCACTGTTGGCACCGTGATGTCGGTGGATGTATGCATGGTCGCCTCCGGTTAAAAGCGGACAAAATCCGCGTCATCAATGGAATTGGGTGATGGTTGATTGGGCTGGCTGGCCCGTTGTGGGGGGGCGATGAAACTGCCTCTGGGGGGAATGCCCTTGTGACCTGTTTCATGGGACCTGGTGTTGAGTTGCGCACTTTTTTCCAGAGCAAAAAAGGCCATGGTTTGCTGCAGTTCGCTGGCTTGTGAGCTCATCTCTTCAGCCGTGGCCGCCAGCTCCTCGCTGCTGGCCGCATTCTGCTGTGTCACCTGATTAAGCTGGTTCATGGCCAGACTGATCTGGTTGGCTGCGCTGGCCTGTTCACCTGAGGCGGCATTGATCTCTTGTACCAGATCAGAGGTTTTGCGAATGGAGGGGACGATCCTCTCCAGCAGGTTGCCAGCCCGCTCTGCCTTGCTGACGCTGTCGGAGGAGAGCTCGCCAATCTCCTGCGCAGCGATCTGGCTGCGCTCTGCCAGTTTTCTCACCTCGGCAGCAACCACCGCGAAGCCTTTGCCATGCTCTCCGGCGCGAGCCGCCTCAATGGCGGCGTTGAGGGCAAGCAGGTTGGTCTGGTAGGCAATGTCGTCGATGATGCTGACTTTCTTGGCGATTTGCTGCATGGCGGTCACCGTCTGTTGAACGGATTGGCCCCCTTCGGTGGCCTCCAACACCGAGTTGCTGGCCATGCTGTCAGTGATCTTGGCGTTCTCGGTGTTCTGATTGATGCTGGCGCTCATCTGCTCAATAGAGGCGCTGGTCTCTTCAACGCTGGCCGCTTGCTCGCTGGTGGCCTGGCTCAATGCCTGCGCCGTGTTGCTCACCTGATTGGAGGCATTGGTCAGGTTGTCGGCGGCGTTGCGTACCTCTTCGATGATATTGGTCAGCGCAGTAATGGTCCGGTTGAGGCCGTCTTTGGTCTGGCCAAAAATACCTGGGTAGGGCTCATCGATCCGTTGGGTCAGGTCACCCTTGGAGAGCGCGGTGGCGATGCGCATCACATCTTCCAGGCTGGTATCTGTCACATGGGAGAGGCGATTCAGCAGCTCGGATACCCGCTTGATATATCCCTGACGATCCTCTAGGGCAATCTTGTGGCTGAAGTCGCCCTGTTCGACAGCGGCAGTGACTAGGGTCTCGATATCCGTGATCAAGGCCCCGAGTTTCTTGACCATGTTATCCATCGCCATCAAGAGCTGACCCGCTTCATCGTTGGACTCTATCCGGATCGATACATCCAGATTGCCCTCAGCCAGACTATTGGCCACGCGTAGAGCCTGTTCGATGGGGGTGATGATGCTTTTGATCAGTAGGGTGCCAAACCAGGCTGCGAGTGCGATGCCGACCGCGATAACCACCGCCATGGTTATCAGCATCACGTCATACCAAGATTGCGCTGCGGTATATTCCGACTTGGCCACATTGAGCTGCAGGTTGACCAGCTCGGTGATTTTGTTGCCTATCGGGTCGATGGAGCCATAGAGGGCACCGTCAAAATTGTTCAGCATGCCAGTAATCATGCCGTGCTGGGTGGCGAGGTATTTCTCCAGCTTGCCAATATCGGTATCGGCCGCGTTGAACAGGGTTGTCGCCTCGGCTGACAAGCGCTGTTCTTCCGGTGTGAGGGTGGTGGACTGGTAGTGATGCCACTCGTTTTTGATGGTCTGCTGGGCCTGTTGTATCTGCTTCAAAGCCTCTTCTGCCGGGATCAGCCCCGCATTGGCCTTGTTGAGGTTGTCGATGATCGAGACGGCATAGTTATCGGAGATGGTCTTCAGCTGCTTGAGGGGAACCACCCTGTCGTTGTAAACGCGCTGCAACCCGGTATTGCTGCTCTGCATGTTGTATAACCCGAGGCTGCCAACGGCCAGCAGCAGCAGGCAGAGCATGCAGAGCAGTACGATAAGACGCAATTTGATGGTGGAATTTTTTAACATGATGGTCCCCTCAGTTGATGCTGGATTGAGGCAGGTTGCGCGACACTGTCAACCTGTTGAGCTGACAGGATTCCTGAGTGATTGCGTGCTGGATAAGCGAAGGAATGTCGAGGATCAGGGCGACCTCTCCCCCCCCCAGAATGGTTGAACCACTGATGCCCTGCAGGTGCTGGAACAATTTCCCCAACGGTTTGATGACGGTCTGGAATTCTCCCAGCAGTTCATCCACCACCAGTCCGGATTTTTTGCCTGCATGGCTGACCACGACAATGTTCTCGCGCCTCCCTTTGCTGCCATTGGTATCGAAGTAGTGTTGCAGGCGGATAAAGGGCAGAACCTCGCCACGCAAATTGATGTAATTGCGACCCTGGGTATCGGCCAGTGCACTCTGGGTCAATTCAACGCACTCGATCACCATATCGAGGGGAATAACGTAGTGGGTGTCGCAGACTCGCACCAGGAAGCCGTCGATGATGGCAAGGGTAAGCGGTAGGCGGATCTGCACACGGGTTCCTTTTCCTGGGATGCTGTCCAGATCGACTGTGCCGCGCAGGGCAGTTATGTTGCGTTTGACGACATCCATGCCCACCCCGCGACCGGAGAGGTTGGTTATCGCCTCGGCGGTGGAGAACCCCGGTTCGAAGATCAGGTTGTATATCTCCAGATCAGTCAGCGTGGTGGTTGGGCTGATCAGACCGCGCTCGATGGCTTTTTGCTGGATCCTGGCTTTGTTGAGACCAGCGCCGTCATCCCGAATTTCGATGACGATACTGTTGGAGTCGTGATAGGCATTGAGATTCAGGGTGCCACGGGGGGGTTTGCCTGCCAGTAGCCGTTGCTCTGCCGATTCGATGCCATGATCCATCGAGTTTCTGACCAGATGCATCAGCGGATCGCCGATCTTCTCTACCACCGACTTGTCCAGTTCAGTCTCGGCACCGGAGATCACCAGAGTGATATCCTTGTTCAGTTCCTGACTGACATCGCGCACCACCCGCTGGAAGCGGTTGAAGGTATCGCCGATAGGCACCATGCGCAGGCGCAGTGCACTGTCGCGGATCTCTTCCACCAGCATGGCAATGACCGAGGTGGCTTCCTGCAGCTGGCTTTCGCGGGTGCGTTGGGCCAGCAGATTGGCTCCTGAACTGGCGACTACCAACTCCCCGACCAGATTGATCAGATCGTCCAGCTTGTCGGCATGCACCCTGACGTAACGGCCCTCTTTGCTCTTGCTCTCCTTGGTCTGGTTCTGTTTTTTCAGAGCAGCATCGACGACGGCTTCGTTGACGGCACCCTGCGCAATAAGGATTTCTCCGAGTCTTGGCGCTTGTTCTGCCGGGGTCGCTTGTTGTGCCTGCAGACCGCTTGCTAACTCCTCTGCCGTCAGGGCGCCGGTGTTGACCAGCAACTGTCCCAACATGGCGCTATCTTCAGGCAGCGACTCGATCAGGTTGATGTACTCGGCGATCTTGCTGTGGGGTGGCAAGATGGTGATCTGGCAGTCATCTCTGACAAATTCAAAGACATCGCTGATGGCCGTCTTGTCTGCCTGCGAGTCGAAGTCTATCTCGTAGCCTAGGTAGCAATTCTCCGGATCGAACTGTTCCCAATCCGGTAACGCCTGATGGATGGTCTCCACTGAACATATGGTTCCGAGGGTGCCGAGATAGCGCAGAAATGCGGCCGGATCCATGCCATTGCGCAGCACATCAGGACCAAAACGCAGGGAGATATGCCACAGGGAGGCGGAGCTGGTAATCCCTCCCTCTTTTTCGATCTTGGGTTCAGGCGTATGTACAGTATCTGGCAGCGTGGCATGGGGGACGCACTGATGACGGGTGAGAGCGAGCCTCAGCCGTTCATCCTGGTTGGCATCGCCATCGCTTAAGGTGCTGCCCTGTTCTGCAACGACACTGATGAGCGTCTGGATATGGTCACAGCTCTCCAGCAGATCCTTGATCAGAGGAGAGGTGACGGTGAGCTGCTGATTGCGGATCTGGTCTAGCAGATCCTCGACGATATGGGTAAACCCGACGATTGGTTGCAGACCAAACAGGCCAGCCGACCCCTTGATGGTATGAGCAGCACGGAAGATGGCACCAATCAGCTCGCTATTGTCAGGGTCAGATTCCAGTGATAGAAGGGCTGACTCCATCTCTTCAAGCAACTCGCGTGCCTCGGCGATATAGGTTTGTAAAGCCTGATCAAGATCGATGCTCACGGTGACTCCTTGTCATGGTGGCTCAGGGCCGTTCGCCATGGGTGATGAGGGTGGGGTCGCCAAAAAAGGCCGAGAGCTGGCAGAGCTCCAGCAGTTCAAGCACAACATGGCTGTGCCAGACCAGCGCCAGGGAGGAGCCTTGCTGCAGAGCGGTTTTCTTTGCTGCCAGCAGCAATTGCAGCCCGGCGCTGTCTATCTCGGATACCGCCGCCAAATTCAGCTCCAGTTCGTTCCCCTGATGCAATAAGGGCGAGAGGGCATCTTTCAGCTCGCTGACTGTATAAATGGTGATCTCGTCCGGCATGGTCACCACTACCTTGTTGTCGAGTAGCTCACTCTGTAGTTGCATGATGCGCTCCGGATCACGGCATGATGAGCTTGGCGACTGCGGCCAGCATCTGTTCGGGCTGGAAGGGTTTGACCACCCAGGCCTTGGCTCCTGCAGCTTGTCCCTCCTGCTTCTTGCTGTCCTGAGACTCGGTGGTCAGCATGATGACAGGGGTAAATTTGTAGTTGGCCAGCTTTTTGGCCTCTTTGACGAAGGTGATGCCATCCATGTTCGGCATATTGACGTCACTGATGATCAGGTTGATCTTCTTGCCATCTAGTTTGTTGAGCGCATCTTTGCCGTCAGAGGCTTCCATGACCTCATAACCGGCTCCCTTGAGGGTCATGCCCACGACTTGGCGAATAGTTGCCGAGTCATCCACGATCAGGATCGTTTTGCCCATATCTCTCTCCTAGAAAAATGTGATGTCGGCGCTGCTTGGTTGCGCGTTGACTGTACGGGTGGTGCGACCATGGTGAATATTGCGCTGTTCGTCGGTGGCGTATGAGAGCTCCATCTCTGCCAGCCAGCGATTGGCATCGATCTGGATTGGCCCTGTCGCATTGCTGCTCTGCTCCGAAGCAACCAGATGGCTGGAGAGGCTCTCCATGTTTTGTCTGACGTGGCTGAGGATCTGGCTGACTCTGTCTTGAAATTGCAGCGAGACAATGACGCTGGAGATTTCGCGATGGATATCGGTGCTCTCGTTTTGCAGCAGGGAGGCGGATTCCGCCAGGCTGTCAGTGGCATGGCGAAAACGGGCCAGTACCTGTTCAATTGTCTGCTCCGAATTGAGCGCCGAGGCGTGATCCCGTGCGGCAGCATTTTCGGCAATCTGGAAGGCGCGACCGATAGCAGTATTGATGGTGTCTACCTTGTCGGTCATCTTCTGGGCGGTTTCGCTGGAGAGGCGGGAGAGGTTACGCACTTCATCAGCGACCACAGCAAAGCCACGGCCTGCTTCCCCTGCACGAGCCGCTTCAATAGCGGCGTTGAGAGCCAACAGGTTGGTCTGGGAGGCGATTTTGGCCACATCCATGGCCATGGTGTTGAGCTCTATGGTGTAGGTGGTCAGGCTTTTTATCTCACCCAGCATGGCGTCCCGATTGGCCTGGGCGGAGTGCAGGATGGCAACCACTTCATTGAGCTGCTGCTGGCTCTCGCTCAAGACTCCTGCCATGCCACGGGAATTGGCATCACCCAATTCTCCGGCTGCCAGATGAGAAGCATTGACTGCTTCCTCCAGCTTGTTGGCCAAGCCGCTGAAGCGTTGGGTCAGGTCAATCATCGCGGCTTCGGTTTGTTGACGAGAGCTTTCAATTTGCTGGGACCAGATAGGTAGAGCCTTCTCGCACACCTGTTCGAGCCCGATGATGGAGTGGGCGAGAGGATCGGTCGCGACGGTTTGTTCCTCTCCTGCACGATGTCGGAGTGTGTGCTGGTGGAAGTGACTCGATGTCCAGAGCGCGGCGGCAATACCAACCAGCACATTGAGCAGCAGGTAGAGAGGTGACAGCGCATCGACGAGCTGCAGCAACAGGCAGCTGAGCAGAGCAAGCCCGATGCAGCAAATCCAGCAAACCGGTTCCCAAAGCGGTGTGTTCACGCCACTTTTGTGTTGTGCCATACGTAGCTTATCCCTGTGCAATTATTTGGTAAGAGGTAAAGGCGCAGGACCGAAACAGTCATGGTGCCCCTTGACGCTCTTTTCTTTATTTATAGTTGGCACAATAAGGTTAGCGGAAAAAAATTAATTGGCTGCAAATCGGAGTTGTTTGTATCAGCGATTGCCGTATCAAGCGGCTTGCGAAGTGGGGGGCAGAGCTTGGTGGGGATGAAGAGGAGAGAGGGAGCCTGAGGATTCAGGCTCCTGATGAGGATCAAGCCTCGTTGGCGTGGGCCTTCTGGCACCCTTCGACGGCGTGAGCAATCAGTTCCAGCGCGCTCTGGTCGCACGGTGGCAGTTCAGCCTCGCATTTACTGATAGGGGTAACACGATCGCCCCATTTGATGATGGCGGCCCCCCAGGTCAGGCCGGCACCGAAAGCGGCGGTCAGCAGATAGGAGTTCGGCTTGACGCGGCCCTGCTCCAGCGCTTCGCAAAGGGCGATGGGCACGGTAGCTGCGGAGGTGTTGCCGTAGTTTTCGATGTTGACCATCACCTTCTCCATCGGCGCATTCATCCGTTTGGCTAGGGTCTCGATGATGCGGATATTGGCCTGGTGCGGCACGATCAGATCGACCTGCTCCGGCGCAATACCGGCCTGCGCCAGCACAGTGCTGGTGGCTTCCCCCATGCCGCGCACGGCGCGTTTGAAGATCTCCGGCCCTTCGAAGTTGAAGGTGAACAGACCATCGATGTCGGCAAAACGCACCCGATCGGTACCGAAGTTCGGCACATGCAGGATCTCCCGCGCTTCGCTGTCACAGCCGAGCTTGTTGGCGATCAGGCCACACTCCAGCTCACTCGCCTCGATTACCACGGCACCGGCACCATCGCCAAACAGCACGGCAGTATCGCGGCGCGCCCAGTCCAGCAGGTAGGTGAGGCGCTCGGCACCAATCACCAGCACCTTCTTCATCATGCCGGTCTGCACCAGCGAGGTGGCGACGGAGAGGGAGTAGACGAAACCGGTGCAGGCAGCATTGAGATCAAACACGGCGGCATTGACGGCACCGAGCTTCTTCTGCACCGCAGAGGCGGCACTTGGCAACAGGTTGTCCGGGGTTGCGGTCGCCAGGATGATGCCATCGAGATCGCTCGCTTCCAGACCGGCGCAGGCCAGTGCGCGGCGACCGGCCAGGGTGGCGAGATCCGAGGTGCTGACATGGGAGATCCGGCGGGCCTTGATGCCGGTGCGCGGATAGATCCACTCGTCTGACGTATCCATGATGGTGCTGAGGTCATCGTTGGTCAGCACGGAGGGAGGCAGGCATTTGCCCCAGCCGGTGATATTGGCGTATTTCATCTTGTTACCGCTTCTTAAAGTGGATCGCCCGCGGGCGGAAAATCGTGCAATTATGCCGTACGAGACAACCACTGTCATCTTGTGGTCATGGTTATGTGCGGGGGGATCTGCTGTGCCATCTGGTCGCAAAGGGCTGCAACGCGCTGAACATGGCAGGAAATTTTGCTTAAAACGCGGGACTCCTCTGCCCTAAGATAGGCGTTTCGCCACCGATGAGGGTATCTCCTTGCTCAGAGCCAATCTCAACTTGTTGCCGACCCTCAAGGTGCTGCTGGAGACCCGCAATATCAGCCGCGCCGCAGAGCTGCTGCACCTGAGTCAGCCCTCCATCAGCAAGCAGCTTGCTCAGTTGCGCAGCGAGTTTGATGACGAGTTGCTGGTGCGGGAGGGGCAACGCTGGCTGCTGACGCCGCGAGCCGAAGCGCTGGCCGCCCAGCTGGCGGATTCTCTCGGTGCGCTGGAGCGGCTCTACGAGGCCCCCGGGTTTGACCCGAGCCGCTGCGAGCGGGTATTTCGGCTCGCCTCCTCCGATTATGTGGCCCAGCATATCCTGCCCGATATCTGTGCCGCGCTCGCCAAAGAGGCGCCGTTGGCGGCGCTGGAGTACAGCCTGTGGGACAAACGTCAGCTGCCGCAGCTGTGGCAGTCCGAGCTGGATCTGGTATCTACCATCACCGAGCAGGTACCGGAGCAGATCCGAGGTCTGCATCAGGGGGAAGATCGGCTAGCGGTGTTGATGGGACGTCACCATCCGCTGGCGGGCAAGGCGCTGAGTCTCGATGACTATCTCGCCTGGCCTCACCTGCAGGTGAGCGGGGGAGGGGACAAGGACAGTCCGGTGGAGCAGGTATTGGCGCCGCAGGGACTGAGTCGGCGCTGGTTTGCCCGAGTCCCCTTCTTTCAGGCGGCAGTGGAGGTGTTGCTGCGCACCGATTGCCTGATGACCACCCCGGCCCATATCGCCTGGCAGCTCTCCTGCGGTCATGAGCTCACCTTTGTCGACTTGCCCTTTGCGACCCGCGATCAGCAGTATCATCTGCTGTGGCATCAGCGCCACCATCAGGATCCGGCCCACCGCTGGTTTCGCGAGCTGGCTTACCCCTTCCTGCGGGATCACCTGCAACGCACCGTCGGCGAGAGTCGCAAGCTGCTTGATCTCGGCGGTTAGCCTCGGTCAGTTGTGTTGCGTTATAGCCATGGGTTATGGGTTCTATTCATAACTTTCACTACTGGCATAACGGCTCAGCCCGTACCCTGAATGCAGGCATCCTATCGAGCATATAAAGAGGAAAAGCATGGAACTGACGAGTTGGCTGGCACTGGCCGCAATCTGCGTGATGGGCGCCATCAGCCCGGGGCCGAGTCTGGCGCTGATCATCCGCAACACGGTGCAGGGTGGGCAGGGGCATGGCGTCGCCACCGCGCTCGGCCACGGCTTCGGGGTTGGTATCTATGCGCTGGTTACCGCACTGGGCCTCTCCATTTTGATCACCCAGACCCCGATCTTGTTTGATCTGATCCGCTACGGCGGTGCAGCGTTTCTTGCCTGGCTTGGGGTGAAAGCCCTGCTGGCAAAACCAGCCAGTGGTGAAGTGAGTGAAGAGGTGCACCAGCTGCGTGGTCGGCAAGGGGCCTTTGAAGGTTTTATGGTGGCCTTCCTCAATCCCCAGCTGGCGGTCTTCTTCATCGCCCTGTTCAGCCAGTTTGTGCGGGCCGATACCGGTTGGAGCGAAGGGGGCATCATGATGCTTACCGCTGGCGGGATCGATGCAGTCTGGTACGTGCTGGTGGCGCTGGTGCTCTCCCGCGGGCCGGTGCTGGCGTGGCTTAAAGCCAAATCCTTTGTCATCGACAAGGTGAGCGGGCTGGTGCTGCTCGGGCTGGCACTCAAGGTGGTCATGTAATCATGTATTTCGCAGATACCTTAAGCGGGATCAAGGCACGCGGGTGGTGAATGGGCTAGAGTAGCGCCCATTTGCTGTCCGCCCTGATCCCGAGACCATGCACCAGAACAAGCACCCGTTAAGCCACAACAACCGGTTGGAGCTGCTGGCTCCGGCCAAGAACCTCGCCTACGGCATCGAAGCCATCAACCATGGGGCCGATGCCGTCTACATGGGGGGCCCAGCCTTTGGCGCCCGCAGTGCGGCAGGCAACACCATTGAGGATATCGAAGCGCTGGCACGTCACGCCCACCGTTTCGGCGCCCAGGTTTTTGTCGCCTTCAACACCCTGCTGCACGATCATGAGCTGGAGCAGGCCCGGCGGCTGACCCACCAGATCTACGAAGCCGGTGCCGATGCGCTCATCGTGCAGGATATGGGGCTGCTGGCGCTGGATTTGCCTCCCATCGCGCTCCATGCCAGTACCCAGACCGACAACCGCACGCCGGAGAAGGTGAAGTTTCTGCAGGATGTGGGCTTCTCTCAGGTGGTGCTGGCGCGCGAACTGTCTCTTGCGCAGATCCGCGAGATCAGCGCGGCGACCAATGTGCAGCTGGAGTTCTTTATCCACGGCGCGCTCTGTGTCTCCTACAGCGGCCAGTGCAACATCAGCCATGCCCGTACCGGCCGCAGTGCCAACCGTGGCGAGTGTGCCCAGCTCTGCCGTCTGCCCTGCTCGCTGCAAAAGCCGGATGGCGAAGTGCTGGTGGCCGACAGCCACCTGTTGTCCCTCAAGGATATGGATCAGACCGACAACCTGGAGGCCTTGATCGAAGCGGGGATCCGCTCCTTCAAGATCGAGGGGCGACTCAAGGGGCTCGACTACGTTAAAAACGTTACCGCCTGGTATCGCCAGAAGCTGGACGCCATTCTGGATAGCCGCTCCGATCTGGTCGCTGCCTCGGCGGGTCGTTGCCGCTACAGCTTCACGCCTGACCCCAAGAAGAGTTTCAACCGCGGCAGCACAGACTACTTCCTCCATGGCCGTCATCAGGGTATCGACTCCACCAAAAGCCCGAAATATGTGGGTGAACCGCTGGGACGTGTCACCAAGGTGACCCGTGACGGTATCGAGATTGATGGCAAACCGGTCACCCTCAACAACGGCGACGGTTTGGGCTTCTTCAAGCCGAACAACGAGCTGGTGGGGATGCGCCTCAACAAGGTCGAAGGTAAGCAGTTACTCCTGTCTGAACGTATGCCGGGGTTGAAGGTGGGCACCGAAATCTACCGCAACCACGATCAGGCGTTCAGCAAGATGCTGGAGAAGGCGAGCGCGGATCGCCGCATCCGGGTCGATATGGTGCTGGCAGAGTGCGATGAGGGCGTGATTCTCACGCTCACCGACGAGCAGGGCATTAGAGCCGCGGTGACGCTTCCCTGTGACAAACAGCCTGCCGACAACCCGGAGCGGGCGCTGCAACAGGCGCGGGATCAGCTTGGCAAACTCGGCAATACCCTGTTTGTGGCACGCAAGATTGAGTTGGCATTCACTCACCCGCTATTTATCGCCGCATCACAGCTCAACGGTTTGCGCCGGGATGGCATTGCTGCGCTGGAGGCGGCTCGCGTGGCCAGCTACCAGCGCCCCGAGCGACGGATCGCTCTGCGGGATATCAACTATCCCCAGCACCGTCTCTCCTACCTTGGCAACGTGCTGAACAGTGCCGCCGAGCAGTTCTTCCGCGAACACGGGGTGGAGCGCATCGCTCCCGCCTATGAGGCCAATAAGGAGGAGCGGGAAGTGGTGCTGATGATCACCAAGCATTGCATCCGCTATAGCCAGAACCTCTGTCCGAACGAGGTGCCCGGTCTCAAGGCCGAGCCGCTGGAGCTCAAGATGGGTAAAGATACCTTCCGCCTGCGCTTTGACTGCAACCGCTGCGAAATGCATGTGATGGGCAGCCTGAAACGCTGATCAATGAGCCCCTTTCTCCATCCGGAAAGGGGCAATTTTTATCGCAGGTTCTCTGCATACCCTCCTTTAATTGTCCCTCTCCAGCGCCAGCAGCGTTTTTTTAATCTCCAATCCCCCCGCATAGCCGGTCAGGCTGCCGTTTTGGCCGATCACCCGATGGCAGGGGACGATGATCGAGAGCGGATTGCGGCCATTCGCCGCGCCCACTGCCCGCACCGCATCGGGTTTGCCGATGGTGCGAGCGATATCGCTGTAGCTGCGGGTCTCGCCGTAGGGGATGTCGCACAATGCTTGACATACCGCTTGCTGAAATGCGGTGCCGCGGGCGGCAAGGGGCAGGGAGAAGCGCTGCAAGCGACCGGCAAAATAGGCGTCAAATTCGGCGAGGAAGGGAGCCAGTGCTCTGTGATCTTGCTGCCAGCCACTCATATCGGGCAGTGCCCGCAGGCCCGCCACAAAGTCTACGTGCACCAGACCAGATTCATTGATGGCAACCAGCAGATCGCCGCAGCGGGTCGGCAGGATATCGTAGCGGATCATGGGGTTATCTCCTGTTGTGGGTTATCTGGCTGGTTTTCGTTGCCAGTGGCACGGAGTAGCAAATCGGGCGCTTCACTCATGGCGTGCCACAGCCAGCTTGCCGCATAGCTGCGCCACGGTTGCCATGCGGCGCTTTGCGCCAACACATCCTTCACCGGCAGCTTGGCACCGCCTCCCAGCGCCTTTTGCAGTACCAGATCGGAGACGGGGAAGGCATCGGTATCGAGCCCGCAGCGCAGACGCCAGTAAGCGACCGTCCAGGGACCTATGCCCGGTAGCGCTAGCAACTGGTCGTCACTGGCTGTCGTGAGGGTCAGTTCGCCGCTGGCCAGTGCCTTCGCCACTCCCCGCAGGGTACGAATACGGCTGCCGGGCATGCCGATGCCGTCGAGATCGAGTTCGCACAACTGGGCGGGGGTCGGCAGTTGCGCCACCCCGAATTGCGCCTCGGTACGAGCTACCAGCCGCCCGAGTATGGTGATGGCCCCCTTGACCGACACCTGCTGGCCGACGATGGCACGCAGCATCACCTCGTATTCGTCCCAGCCACCCGGCAGTCGCACGCCGGGCCAGCGCGCCTGCAAGCGGGCGAGCAGCGGATCCTGACCGAGCAGATCACCGATCCGCTGCATATCGGCATCGAGATCCCACATCCTGCGCACCCGATAGAGCAGATCGGGCAGCGCCGCGAGCGGTAGGTCATGGACAGTAAGCAGCAGGCTGTGCCCCTTGCCTTGCGCGATACGCACCAGCGCGACCTGATCGCCGACCCGGTAGCGCCGCTCATACACCTCGCCATCTACCCGCTCCAGCCCCGGGATCGCCCGCATCCGGTAGAACGTCAGCATGGCAGCTACGTCATACGGGGGGCGATAGGGCAGTTGCAGCGTCAGGGTTGCGCCGCGGGGCTGCGCGCTCATGTGCTCTGGCTCGTCATCGTGTTGCTCCTGCTGGCGCAGGGTGCGTGGGGCCAGCCCGTAGGCGTTGAGCCAGGCGTCATTGAAGCGGCGAATGCTCGCAAAGCCAGCGGCAAACGCGATGTCGGTGATAGGCAGCCCGGTTTCGGTCAGCAGTCGTTTCGCGAGCAGCAGGCGGCGCGTCTGCTCCACCTGTTTTGGTGAGGCGCCGAGATGTTGCTCGAACTGGCGGCGTAGCGTGCGTTCGCTGATCCCTGCCTCAGTGGCCAGTTTGGCGAGAGTGCCCTCCGCCAGCTCTCCGCGATCGATGCGCGCCAGCAGACGTGCCAGTTCAACCGGCAGATCGCCACGGGCGGCGGGGGCCAGCTCAGGGCGGCAGCGCAGGCAGGGTCGCAGCCCATACTGCTCGGCGGCCGCGGCGCTTTGGAAGTAGCGCACATTGTGCTCGTGGGGTGGCCGTGCCGGGCAGACTGGCCGGCAGTAGATGCCGGTCGAGAGCACGCCGGTAAAGAAGCGGCCATCAAAGCGAGCGTCGCGAGCGAGCCGTGCGGCGTGACACTGTTCACGGCTGAGGGTGTTGATCACCCCATCTTGTGACGACTCTGGGCTTGGCTTTGCATTCATGGTGTTGGCGGCTTTGCTGGAATAGATGGCAAAAGAGTAAGGGGGCTCGGGGGCCGTGACTAGCCAGAAACGGACAGGGATAGCAAAAATTGGCCAAAGGTTTTTTTGCTCTTTCATTGCACGGCCGGGTTTCACTCTTCGTCACGCTGTTATTCATGTATCGCGGCTCGACAGAAGGGGGCATAACGGACGGGTCGGAGGCACGATTGGCCTAGCTTTATTTGCTTAGCGAGATTAGTGGCGGCGAAAGCTGCTTAAAAATTAATAACAGATCACATAACTATCTTTTTTACGTTGAGTGTGGCGATTTTGTGTTGTTCAATCGAGTCAGTTAATTTTTGATGATTATTAAGTCATCACATCTGCGGCCTTAGGCCGACCAATAACAACAACACTTGCCAAGGATGATAAGTGAACGACTGTAAGGCATGGCCCCATTGCCGGGGGTTTAGTCTGATCGAGTTGTTGATCGCCATGACGGTTGTCAGCATTCTCGCGGCCATCGCATTGCCAGCGTATCAGGGTTATCTGCAACAGGGACGTCGTTACGAAGCGCAGCAGCAATTGCTGGAGCAGGCGCTCGCCCTCGAACGTATCTATACCCAGCAGGGCCGTTATCCCGACACGTTTGCCACCCCTTCCAACACGGATTTCTACCAGTTCAGCTACAGCCAGCAAGATGCTGGCGACTACCTGCTCAAAGCCATTCCAACGACGCGACAACAGGATGAGTGCGGCACTCTGACCCTCGAGCAGACCGGTTATCGCGCGGCCAATCGCCATGACTGCTGGGGATCATAGGATGAACGTGCGCGGATTTACTCTGATTGAGTTGATGATCACGGTCGGCATCGCCGCCATCTTGCTATTGGTCGGGTTGCCCTCCATGAGTCAGCGCCTCGCGGCCGAACGGCTCGATCGCAGTGCGACCGAACTCGCTTCAGCCTACCGCTTTGCCCGCAGCGAAGCGGTCAAGCTGACCCTGCCGGTGGTACTGCAGGGCACCGAGAACGGTGGTTGGGAGGTGATGGCTGGCAGCAAGTTGCTGCGTCAGGCAGCAGCACCTGCTGGCGGAGTGGTGATCAAGCCGTTTGACCCCATCCAGATCGCGCCAACCGGCAGCAGCAGCCACGCCGAGATCATTCTGGCCAATCGCCTCGGTGAGCAGCGGGTGCTCTGCGTGGCCCCGAGCGGCCAGCTGCTGCAAGGGAGCTGCTCATGAGACACGCCGCACTTGCCCGCCAGCAGGGCTTCAATCTGGTGGAGATCATGGTTTCCATGGTGTTGGCGGTGATGGTGTTTCTCGGTCTCGCCAAGGGGCAGGTGGTCTCGTTGCAGCAGGCGCATTACAGCTTGCAGAGCACGCTGGCCACGATCGAGGCGAGCAACAGCGTGGAGCAGATCTGGAGCTCGCTGTGTGAAGTGCAGCGCAAGCCCGAGCGGTTCACCCAGGCCGATTTTCTTGCCCGCTTCATCCTGCAGGATGGCCACCAGCTGGTGCTACCGAACCGTTATAGCGACAACTTTGTGGTCGCTATCGAGTGGCAGGATGAGCGGGTCTCCGGCGCCAAGCGGGTGGAGTTGAATGCAGGATTTCCGCCTTTATGCTGAGCGTCCCCTTACGGCAACGAGGCGTCAGTCTCGTCGAGCTGATGATCTCCATGGTGCTCGGTCTGATGCTGATGCTGGCGATTTTTGCCGGTTACGCCCCGATCAAGAGCACGGTCGAGCAGAGCAAGGCGCTTGAGCTGGCGAACGAAGTGCTGCGCTTTGCCACTCTCACCTTTACCAACAGCATCAAGCAGGCGGATCAGCTGATAGCGGTCACCCCTGATCGCCTGACGCTGGCCTTCAAGGTAGAGGGGGGCAGTCAGGTGCTCTCCTGCCTTGGCAACCAGAAAACCACCGATTTTACCGAGCAGTACCGCTTCACGCCGCCGGTACTCAGTTGCGATGACGGGGATGGCCCGCGCCTGTTGCTGGCCCATCTTCAGGATCTTGAATTCGGCCAGCAGGGGGCGCTGGTCAATATCCGCATCTTGCCCGAAGGGCTGCCCAGCTATCTGGCACCGGGAGTAGAGGTGCAGGTGGCCCGCCGCAAGGCGGTCTGGGAGGCAGCGTTGGCCACATCCGGTGCCAACGCCACAGCAGGGGGAGCGGGATGAACAAGGGATTGCAGGGGCAGCGGGGAGCCGTACTGCTGGTGGTGCTGGTGGTGAGCCTGCTGTCGAGCCTGCTGGTGTTTACCAGCATTCAGGAGAACCAGTTGCAGACTCGCCTGAGCGGCAATTTTCACAAGAAGATCAATGCGCAGCTCAGTGCCGAGCAGGGGATGAACGAGAGTTATAGAGCCCTGCATCAGGCCCTTGGCGCCGAACCGCGCATCGAGTGGGCTCAACTGGTGCAGAAGGTGCCTGGCAAGGGGGAAGGAGCCATGGCGGGCAGCCGCTTCAGCATCGAGCAGCTTGATGCCTCCGCCGGCAGCAAGCTGGCGTTGCAGAGCCATGGCCGCTATCTGGAGGGCAATGCCAGCCTCAACGCGCTGTTTGCCCTCAAGCGTGAGCCCGGCAATCTCATCTTTCAGGATTCGGTGGTGGCGTGTGAAGGGCTGAGCCTCTCCGGTAGCGGTTTTATCGACAGCTATGACTCGCGCAAGGGGGCGTACAAGGAATCTGTTTCCGGGACTCTTAATCAGGGGCAAAACGCCAAGGTGGCGACTGTCAGCGACAAGGCCAATGTAGTGCTCGCCGGGCACTCCCCCATCTGGGGTGATGTGCGGGCGACCGGCTCAGTGACCTTGAACGGCTCTTCACCTGTTGCAGGTAATGTACTTGCTGGCGGCGATATCACCATTTCTCCCTCTGATGGGGTCGTCAGGGTTGAGGGCAGCGTAAACGGGAGTGGAAATTTTGCCTTGCAAGGGGGGCATATTGCCGGAGCTGTTGCGATCAATGGTGATGTTTTTATGGGTCATGGCACAAGCATTGCTGGCGACAAGTTGAACTATGGTGGGAACGGGGCATTCCTTGATGCCAAGCATCAGAAGTATCTGGATCCCCAGTACCGCACTCATCCCAAGCTGCCACCCGTGGCCGGGCAGGTGTGTGACCCGCTCAATGTGACCGCGCTGCCGAACTCTCCCAAGCTGGCCAATCTGCCGCTGAATGGCCCGTTGACGCTGGGCGCCACCCAGCAGATGGTGCTGACCACGGATCCTGCCACTGGCTCGGTCACCAGCAGCAACCAGCACAAGCCCGGGCTACCGCTACCCGGCAAGGGGGAGCTGTTTGGCAAGGAGCAGACCGTTTACAAGCTCGACAGCCTCAATATGGGGGCCGATGCCAGTCTCACCATCAAGGGGGATGTGGTGCTGCTGATCGACAAGGATTTCACCATGACTGGCAGCAACAAGTTGACGGTGAGCGAGGGGAGCAGCCTGACCCTGATCGTCAGCGGCAAGGTCGATCTTGGGGCCGGTGCCGAGGTGACGGCAGCCAAACAGGGGCTGACCGCTGGCGGTACGCCCGCTATCTCCATCTATTCCGCGTATAGCGGCAAGGATGGGGTCAAGCTGTCGGGCAATACGCCGCTCTATGCCGCTCTCTATGCCCCGCTCACCGAGATGAAGATCAGCGGAACTGGCGGTCTGTACGGGGCGGTGCGTGCCAAGCACCTGACCGAGAGCGGTGCGGGCGGTGTGCACTATGACGAGGCGCTGGGCATGGCAGATCTGGGGGACGATCAGGGGCCGCCTCCGACGTTGGCACTGCGGCAGTGGCACTTTGTGCAGTGAGGCTGGCGAGCCGCTAAAAAGGATCGAATGGGGCGCGCAACTGTGAGAAGGTGGAGATCTGTCCACCCAGTCGTTCACTGTTGAGGAGTGCTCCATGCCAGGCCCAGCTCGTGCCGGTGCCCTGATCTATGCCAAGGATCCGGGCCTGCTGACCCACTTTTACCGTACATTGCTGCAGATGGTGGTCTGCAGTCAGGATGAGCAGTTGGTGGTGCTGGAAAACAGCGATATCCAGCTGCTGATCCACGCCATTCCCGAGCCTTATACCGGGCAAGTTGTTATCAAGCGGCCGCCGGAATTGCGGGAAGAGGGGGCCATCAAGCTGTTCTTCACCGTCTCCAGCCTCGCCTGGGCAGAAGCGAAGGCGGCGGATCTCGGCGGCGGCCTGCTGCCACAGCAGTGGACGGGGCCCGGCTTTGTGGTGCGCAACGCCTTCGACCCTGAGGGCAATATCCTGCAACTGCGCGAGTTGCTGGGTTCCCCTGATCCTCTCTGAATTTTCTCTTTTTACAGCATGGTTGTGGCGGCGTGCTGTGCCATGCACCGCCATAAAAACGGGGCCCTGTAGTGGTCAACTAAAAGGGCCCCGTCTTTTGTTACCCGTGTAGCAAGCATCACTTCAGATAACGCTGTTCCAGATGCTGGCGCAGCCAGTGCGGGTTGAGCGCTTCACCGGTGGCGCGGCGCACCAGCTCGTCGGTGCTGTGCAGGCTCCCCTGTGACCAGATCTGGCGCCCGAGCCAGCCGAAGATCTCCGGCAAGCGACCCGCCGCGATCACCTCCCCCATGCTGCCCAGCTCTTTTTCGAGGGCAAAACGCAGCTGGGCGGCATACATGGCGCCCAGGGTGTAGCTCGGGAAGTAGCCGAACGAGCCGTCGGTCCAGTGAATATCCTGCATGCAGCCATTGCGGTAGTTGCCCTTGGTGGAGAGCCCCAGCCACTGCTGCATCTTGGCGTCCCACAGCTCGGGGATGTCGGCTACCTCGATCTTCCCTTCCACCAGATCGCGCTCCAGCTCGTAGCGCAGGATAACGTGGGCCGGATAGGTCACCTCGTCCGCATCGACCCGGATAAAGCCCGGCTCGACCCGGCTGTAGAGCTTGGCCAGATTGTCCGGCGCAAACGCCGCCTGCTCGCCGAAGTGGTGACGAATGCGTGGTGCCAGCAGCGCGAGGAAGGCCGGATGATGCCCCAGCTGCATCTCGCAAAACAGGCTCTGGCTCTCGTGGATCGCCATGGAGCGCGCTTCGGCCACCGGCTGACCCAGCAGATGGCGCGGCAGCCCCTGCTCGTAACGGGCGTGACCGGTTTCGTGCACTATGCCCATCAGGCTGGAGACAAACTCCTGCTCGTTATAGCGGGTGGTGATCCGCACGTCGGTCGGCACGCCGCCACAGAAGGGGTGACTGCTCACATCGAGCCGGCCGTGGGCGAAATCAAAGCCGAGCAGTCCCATCACCTCCTGACCGAGCGCTTGCTGGGTCGGGATGGGGAAGGGGCCTTGCGGCAGCAACAAGGCATCGCCCTTTTGTTGTTCACTCACGGTCAGGATAAGATCCGGCAACCAGCTGGCGAGATCGCCGAAGATTTGATCAAGTCGTGTGCTGGTCATGCCCGGCTCATAGAGGGCCAGCATGGCGTCGTAGGGGCGCACGCCAAGCGCATCGGCCCGCAGCTGCGCTACTTCACGGGAGAGTTTCACCACCTCCTCGAGATTGGGGGCAAAACCGGCCCAGTCGTTGTTCTTGCGCTGGCTGCGCCAGGCGTGCTCGCACTTGCTGCCAGCGAGCGACAGCGCTTCGACCAGCTCACCGGGCAGCAGGCTGGCATCTTGCCACTGGCGCTTGATCTCGCCGAGGTTGGCCCGTTGTACTTCATCGAGCGGTTCGCTCTCGGCCCTGGCAATCCAGTCGCCCAGCTCGGGAGCTGTGCGCTTCTGGTGGATCAGCAGACCGAGTTCGGCCATCGCTTCGGCGCGGGCATCGTTGCCCCCTTCCGGCATCATGGCCGCCTGATCCCAGCCACAGATGGCGGCGAGGTGGCGAAAGCGGTGGATCTGTTGCTGATGTTGTTCAAGCTTTTGATATGACATGGGATTGTCCTTGTTATCGTCCCTGATGGTATGCCGCCCCGTACCTGGCATGCTTGGGGCCGTTCGATGCTAACACCGCCGCTGTATAGTTGACCACCTTCATGCAGGCGGGCCAAAGGCGTAGTGGCGAGAGGCGGGTTAGCCGAGCCGCTTCTGGTGCCGTTCGCGATTTTCCGCTTTTTTGCGTTCGCTTTTGCGCAGCAGCACATAGAGGGCACCGCTCCCGCCGTGGCGACGCTCGGCGCTGTGGATCGCCATGACGGCTGGCAGTTGCGGCAACCAGGCGCTGACATAGCTTTTCAGCAGGGCGCGCGGGGTGCTGCGCTCCCCCTTGCCGTGCAGGATCAGCAGGCAGCGGATATCCCGGACTTCACAATCCGCAATGAACTGCACCAGCGTCTGGCGCGCTTCGTTGAGGGTTTTCTGGTGCAAGTCCAGGCTTGCCTGCAGCTCGTATTTGCCGAGCCGCAGCTTCTTGTAGACCCCCTCCTGCACCCCATCGCGTTTGAAGCCGACGATTTCGTGCGGATCGCGCATCTCGATGGCCTCCATGGTGAGGTGGTCGAAGGCGAGCTGTTCGGCGGTGGCAGCCTGACGGCGAGCGAGCTGCGCCTCGGTCGGGGCGGATTTGGCCGCATGGGGATGGATGTTGTCGCTGCGAATGGGCCGCACGTCGGCCACTTCATTCATAAATAGCGAGAGTTCGTCGTTATGAGACACGGCAGGCTCCCCATAAGAAAAAGTGGGGGCCATTATAACGGCCGCAACCGGCACAGAAAACGGGGAAAGGGGCAGGGATAAGGGGCGCCCAGCATGGACACTGGTGCAGTCTGGCCCGGGAAGCACAGTCGCGAACAATAAAACAGCACAGGCGGTCAGTGTGAGCTGCCGCCTGTGGTCAGAGGATTATTTTCCCTCTTTGGGCTGATGAGAATGGGGTTGCTGTGAATGAGGCGGTTGCGAGTGCATCACCTTGTAGATGAAGTAGGCCGCGTAAGAGCTGATGAGCAAGAAGGTGCCGATAATCACCAGCATCGACATCAATCCCACGCTGTTGCCAAACATCAGGTCCAGCCAAAAGTCCATTTTATTGCTCCTGTCACCCGGTTGATGACAGGCATGATAAATACCTCTTTGCCCCGTCCGGGATGATCCCGATCAACTCCCTTGCAGGTTGTTTAATAACCAGCGCGATCTGTGATCGTTCTCACTGGACTCCTTGCTATCGAGCCTGCACAGGGCCTGGTGTGGTGAGCGGGGTAATGCGCCACCCTTGCTGCTCCAGCAACGCCAGCAACCCCTGTTCGCCGTAAAGGTGCAGGGCGCCTACCACGATAAAGCTCTCGTTGGGCAGGGTGGACCATTTCTTCAGCCAGTTATGGTTGCGCTCGGCCAGCAGAGTCTGCTCCATCCAGCTTTGTAGCGCGGGGGGAGCCATCTCCTCCTTGAGCAGATTGATGAGCGTCGCCTCATCTCCCTGCTGCCACGCCTTCATCACGGCGGCGAAACCACTCTCCAGCATCGGTAGCTCATCCAGGGTGCTGGCGAGCATCAGGGTCTGGTTGTCACCCACGCTGGCCAGATAACCGAGCTGCTCCAGCAGGGTTTCAAAACCCACTACCGGTTTGCCCTCTTTGGCGGCCCGGACGGCAAAGTGCTGGTCTATCCCGAGTTCACTCTTGAAGTCGGATCGGGCCATGGCGGCCTGGGTTAGGGTAATGGCGGCAAACCAGGGGCGCAGGGTGGCGAGGGTCGCCTCGTCGATGCCATAGCGGGCACCTGCCATCAGGGTGCGTTGATAGAGCTCGGCAGGCAGATGATCCTTGAGCGGTTTGCCATCCACCAGCCGGGTGAGGGAGCCGGTCTGTTGCCACTGATCCGGCGTGATGCTGTTCATGTCCACCTCCATCACCAGTGCGCGGCTCTGCAGCCAGGCGCGCTCCACCGGCTCGGGCAGCGGATAGAGGGCAGGCTTGCCCGCATGGATGGAGCCCAGCAGCCAGTGTTGCTGGTTGCCCTTGCTCACCCGATAGAACGCAGGATCGGCAAAGGCGTGCAGCGGTAGCTGCAGGCAGAGCAGGAAGGCAAAGAGGGTGCGATGAAATCTCATGGGGATCCTTAATATGCGCCGGGTGACTTCTCTTGCTGACAATAACTCCTATGATAAGTCCTCATTTCAGATAACCAAGAGGTTTGCCATGCCCCATCTTCGTTTTCGCGCCGTGACGCTCGATACCCTGCAACAGGTGAGCGGCCTGCTGCTGGCCGAGCTTTGCGAGCTGACCGGCGGCAAGCCGGAGTTTGTCACCATGGAGCGGGTGGAGAGTTGCTGGATCCGCAACGGTGAGCCAGAGGCGGGTTTTCCGTTTGTCGAGTTGCACTGGTTCGAGCGGCCACAAGAGATGCAGGACGCCGCCGCGCGCCTTATCACGCGCCATTTGAAACGAGTGCTGGGGGAGCAGACCTATGTGGTGGTGCAGGTGATCCCTCTGGTCAAGAGCGCCTACTACAGCAATGGCGAGCACTATTGAAGAGAGGGTAAAACCAGGTTGGTGATGCCGCTATACAGCTAACCCAATCCGGGCGGCAGGATGTTTGCCGCCCATCACGGGATCAGGCCGATTTGGCCAGCAGTTTGTCGAGCCAGCGAGTGGGCAATACCCGTCGCAAGAAGGCAAACAGCCGGGTCGGAGTGGTCACCGGATAGCGTGCCTTGGGATGGGCGTGGGTCAGCGCATGGAGCAGCGGCGGGATGCAGGCTTCGCTGGAGAGGGTAAAGCCGCTGGTGGCCCCCTCTTTTTCCAGCCGCGTCAGGGTCTGACGGTAGGCCGACTGATGACGGCTCTGGGCCGGATCGATGTGGCGCAAGAAGGCGCTGCGGGCATTGGCACGAAAACGGGTATCGATAGGACCCGGTTCAATCAGGCTGATATGTACCCCGCTGCCCGCCAGTTCGAGGCGCAGGGTGTCACTATAGCCTTCCAGCGCAAATTTGCTGGCGTTGTAGGCGCCGCGATACTTCATGGCAACCAGCCCCAGTACCGAGCTGTTCTGTACTATCCGACCCTCTTTGGCCTCCAGCATCGGCGGCAGCACCTGACGGATCAGATGGTGCCAGCCAAACAGGTTGGTATTGAACTGCTCCCTGAGCGCTTCGGTGGGCAGATCTTCCAGTGCTCCGGGTTGGCCATAAGCGCCATTGTTGAACAGGCCATAGAGGTGCCCGCCTGCCAGATGGAGCGCCGCACTGGTACCCAGCTCGATGGAAGCAGGGTCCGCCAGATCCAGTTGTACCGCCAGCAATCCCTGTTGTTGCAGACGGGCCACATCTTCCGCCTTGCGCGCCGAGGCGATCACGGTAAAACCGTGCTGCCCGAGCGCCTGTGCGGCGGCGAGGCCAATACCGCTGGAACAACCGGTGATCAGAACAAAACGGGGCATGATGGGAAATCTCTATACGATGTATCGCTTGAGGATACATGAAACAAAAGCCCGCATAAAAGCGGGCTAAGTGTGATAAACAGTACTTCTTACAGGTTTTGCGCTGCCCAAGAGATAAAATCGCGTTTCTCGGTTGGGGTCATTTTGTCAAACCAGAATCGAGCTTGTTGGGAAGCTGAGCCACTGATATCGGAAGGCTGAATGGGTTTTGTGGCTACTGCTGCGGGAATCACGTTGCTGCTTTGTGTCGGCAAGTCATATATGTTTTTCACATTACCCTGCATTGCTCCTGCCAGTTGAGGTAGCGCCGCTGGTTGGTTGCTACGGTTAAATGCGTCAAGCTCTTCGCCAAAATTACGAAGCACGGACATATTGGTCATAGAGACCAGCTCACCAAGTTTGTATGAAACGGTGTTGCCGGATGACGAGAGTTTCCATTGTGGTTGTTTGTCAAACGCCTCTCCTCGCTCCCATGTTTGCAACCTCGGTGCTTCTACCGATATTGCTTGGTTTGCAGCATTAAATGTCAATACATGTACATGAGAGTTATATTTTTTTGTATTGTTTTTATCTTTGACTAATTGAGAGATTTTAATCGCAATTTGATTGTCTCCGTCGGGCAAAGATTGATTGTCTACCTTGCCAATAAACAGCGGGGAGTCAACCGGAATACCATTGACCGCAACGAGTTCTACCCCTCTGCCTATTTCCAGATTGACTGCAGCCTGACTGACAGAGGGTAGTGTGGCGATTAATGCTGCCATAATGGTCTTTTTCATTTCTGGTTTACCTCTTGTCTTCATCACAACTAAAAAGGCGGGCCCTGTAAGGGCCCGCCAAGTAGGCATTAAATACAGGGAACACAAGCCAGGGTTTAGAAGTAGTATTCTACGCCCATGCCCAGACCAAACTCTTTATCGCCATCTTGTACCACTGACAGACCACGGCGCTGCAGATAGTAAGGACGAACATAGGCAACGGCGGAGTCATCCAGGAAGTACATGGCTTGACCGGAGATGATGGAGTCGCTGAACTCGGTCACCTTAAAGTCGCCAGCCGCCGTTTCAAATTCAGGATTCAGGTTGGCGGCATAGGCGAGTTTGAACTGCCACAGACCTGTGTTGTATATCGTGGCCAAGGTATAGCTATCTTGTGACATGCCGTTCAATTGTGAGGTGCCTACACCGATAACATTCAAGTCCATGTCGGTATAATCGGCGGTCAGGCGCTTATAGGCACCGTAGAAGCCGAGGCCATTGTCAAAGTTCAGCTCGAAGCCCAGCAGATAGGCATTTGAGTCGCCTTTTCCGCTAGTATGCGTAAGGATGGTATCGCCACCCTTCTGGGTTTTGTTAAACGCGCCATCTCCGATTTTGCGGTCAGTTCCTTTTTCATAGGTCGCGTGCAGAGTCAGCGGACCGGTATTGTAGTGGGCGCCCAAGCCATAGAAGTTGGAGCTCGCATCATCGGTATTGTTACCACGGCCCAGCGCCAGGTTGTAGCTGAAGCCGCTATGGTTGGCGGAGTCAAAGCGGATCATGTTGGATTGACGGTCGTAGTTACCACCACCGATGATGTCGCCGCGCCAGTCCATCACTTTACCGGTAGAGATACTGCTGTACGGCCAGTCAAGCACTTCATAGAGCGGTGTTAGCATACGGCCTGCGCGAACTTTACCTATCCCTTCCCACTCGAAACCACCGAAGGTATCGCGCACCCCCAGCTTGCCGTCACCGCCAGACTCACCGACGTTGCCGGATTCGATTTGCCAGATAAACTTGGGGCCGTTGGCAAAATCCTTGCTGCCACGGAAACCGATGCGAGATTCATTTTCGATCTTGATGGGGTTCTCGTATCCGCCATTGGCATCAACGGTTGCCCAGTCAGCACCAGTCCAGGCAGAGATTGCGATCTGGCCATAGATGTCGACATTCTTGATATCTGCATGAGCAGGCAGTGCGAAAGCTGAAGCAATGACAACAGCCAGTGCGGATTTATTGAACATAAGATAGCTCCTGATTTTATGGACTTAGCTTTTTTTTCGGCAGTTGGCTGTGTGCCTTCCGCTCGATTATCGGTATTGCAATCAACACCCCGAAGGGCAAAAGATCTTGTCTTAGCTACCTGCAAACCCAGATGTCTTGGCACATCTGTAGTTGGCAGTCCTGATCATCACATGTTGTTTTTTTATGTTCCGATTCTTGGCTATCGGACAACCCCAAGAGTACGTTCGCGGTGCGAAATATCAATGAAAAGTTCCCTCAACGTTTCAAAAGTATGACCGAGTGCAAATAATCATGGGCAAGGTCGTAAACAGCCTCATGGCAGGTATCACGGTGATGAGAGCGTTTTCTTGAGGCCGCGACCAGCGCCAGTGCGGGTTTTCATCCGGTACGGGGGAAGAGGTGTCAGTTAACCTGCCGATAACAGATAATTTTGTGCTACAAAAAAACTTTCCCTCTGGTTGAGGGAAAGTGATCTGGTGAGGATTCGGGGCGAATAGGGTTCAGCCTTGCTGGCCGAGGATGCGGGGGATCTGCTGCGCCTGATGGTGGATATGGGAGGAGACCTGCACCGAGAGCTGACTCACCTGACGGGCATGCTGATGGATACGGGCGATCAGATCGGCAAAACTGGCCAGTTTGTGCTCCTGACTTTTGGCGTTGTCGGCGCCCTGCAGGGCGATCACGGCGGTGTTGCGGGCGATCTCCCGCACCGCCTGGGTAGTCTGGCGCAGTTGTTCCGCCTGCGCCCGCTGGCGGCTTGACTCGCTGGTGATCCGGTTCAGTACAGTGCCAAGCTGTTCACCGGATTGGGTCAGGCGCCCCAGAATATCGGTGATCTGGTTGAGGGATTGCTGGGTATTGGCCGAGAGGTGGCGCACTTCATCGGCAACCACGGCAAAGCCGCGCCCCTGTTCCCCTGCACGGGCCGCTTCGATGGCGGCGTTGAGGGCCAGCAAGTTGGTCTGCTGGGCGATATGACTGATGACATCGACAATGTCCGTCACATCGGCAACCGAGCGGGTGAGGGCTTCCAGCGCCTCATCGCTCTCGTCAATTGCCAGCCCGGTCTGACGAGTAGCGTGCAGCATGCTCCCCACCAGATCTTCGCTCTGGCTCATCGCCTGTTCGTTATGGTGGGCATGCTGGGCGATGTCGGCGGCGACCTGATGGACCTCTCCGGCCAGCTGGTTCAGCTCATCCATCATCTGGCCGCTCTCGTCGACCACCTGTTCGGTGGTGCGGGTGCTGTGGTGGATCTCGTCAACCTGGCTGACCATCCCTTGCAGACTGAGGGATACCGCTGACAGCTGCCCCTCTTTTTGCTGTTGGTCCAGTTGCAGACGACCGATCAGCCGGTTGTAGCTGGCAACGATATCGGCCAGCTCGTTGCGATCGCGCCCGTCAGGCAACGGCTCGGCCTGCCCCGTCTGATCGAGCTGTAGAAAGGCTCCGCGCAGTCGCAACAAGGGGGTGAGCAGCCAGCGTCGTTGCACCAGCGCAAACAGCAGGGCGACTATCACCAGACAGAGCGCCAGCGTACCGAGGATGGTGGCCAGCTCCTGATTGACTGCTTGCCGATCGCGGGAAAGTTGTTCCCCCATCTGTCTGGTCGCTTGCAACATGGCCATGATGTCTTGCTGCACGGTCTGGCGGCCAGCCTGTTGTTGCTGAAGCGCCGTGCGGCTGTTGGCCAGCTCCTGCGGATAGCGGCCCAGCAGCGAGCGTAATTCGCTGCGCGGTTGATCTCCCAGCTCCTTTCGCACCGGCTCCCCCAGCGTGAACTCATCGGCGGGCGCCTCTTCATACAGGCCGAGCAGCGGCAAGGCTTGCAGCGCTTGCGCCTGTTTTTGCAGTGCCTCCAGCTCGAAGCGGATCCCTTCGAGCAGCTTTTCATTGCCCTGTTCCATATAGCTTTGGCGCAAATGGGCGAGGCGCGGCAGGCTCGCCAGGATCGCGGTTGCAGCGCGGCGATATTGCTGTGCTGCGGCAGATTGTTCCGTGCTGGCGCCTTGCTCCCCATAGCGGATCAGCGCCATGGCCTGGCTGCCCAGCTCACTCTCCGCATTTTGCAGCAGCAGTTGGCTGTTGCCCGAGAGCTTGCCTGCGACCTGATAGTCGTGCGCGATGCGCTGCGCCATCTGCTCGAGTTGCTGCCTGAGCGGGGCCGCCACGGCATCATCCTGAGCGGCCAGCGAGGAGAGCGCTTGCTGGCGGATCTTCTCCGCAGCTGTCAGTTGTTGCGGATCGCCGCTGTTGAGGTAGTCACGCAGACTGTTTTGCAGGGTCACTGTCACCAGTTGTTGCAGCGTCTCGTGCTGATGCTGTGCCTGATTGGTATGGGCAAGCTGTTGCCAGCCGTGGTAGAGGGCCAGCGCCTGTCCCCCCGCAACCAGTAACAAAACAAGGGAGGAGAGGGTGGCGTAATGGGCGATTTTCACGGGGTAATTCCTGTCAGCACAGACCATGGGGGAGCGTGGCCCGAGCCTAAACAGGGATGATGGCGTTTTTATGACAGCATGGTCAGATAGCCCTATTTTTGCCAGATTAACTGGCTGGGGATGCCAGTGCTCTGTTGCGTTGGCCAAGCATACCGAGCAGGGCGCCGCCCATGATAAGTGCACCGGCCAGCAGATGGCGCGAGGTCAGTGCTTCTCCATTGAGCAACACCAGCAGCAAGGTGCTCAGCAGAGGTGTCAGGTAGGCAAGGGCACCGATCCGGCGTGGATCGCCGTCTCGCAGTGCCAGATACCAGGTCACAAAGGCCGCCCCCATAGGGCCCAGCGCCAGCCCGATGATGAGACACCAGTCACTGGTGGGGATCTGCGCGAGCGGCAGGGGCCCCTCCAGCAGACGGGCAAGCAGCAGCGCCAGCAAACCCGCGGGCAGACAGGCTGCCGCAGTGACCACGGCGGGGGCTGGCGGCAGACGGCGTGATAATACCGAATAGGCCCCCCAGACGACAGCTGCACCGAGCGCCAACAGGTATCCCGGCAGATAGGTCTGTTGCAGTTGCAGCTCGCCATTGACCATCACCAGCATGGAGCCCGCCAGACCAAAGGCGCCAGCCAGCAGATGACGGGCATGGAGTGGATGGCCGGGCAACAACAGCGGGGTGAACAGAATGATGCAGAGCGGCCAGAGGTAGTTGATGAGGTTGGCCTCCAGCACCGGGGCATGGCGAAAACTCATAAAGAGCAGCAGATGGTAGAGCAGCAATGCCGTAACCGTCACCAGCCAGGTAATAGGGCGAGCACGCCACTGGCGCCAGAACGGCAAGGCCCCGACCCCGCAGAAAAACAGCACCAGCCCGACCAGCACCAGTGGTGACACGCTGGTGACCCGTGACGTCAGCGCCGCCAACGAGGCCCACAGCACAATGGTCAGCAGTGCAAAACCGGTGGATCTATCCCACCAGGAACATCCGGACATCCAACACTCCTTTGCAAGATGAAACAGGGCTTGGCCTCAAAGACAAGCCAAAGAGAAGCAGTCTATCAGAGAGAGCGCATGCTCTGAACGCAGAAAGGAGAGGGTCATTACGGTTGGATGGTCGGATTTATTGTCGCCAAAAACGACCAAGGGGTTGGCATCGTAATGATGCCAACCCCTTGTTTTATATGGCGCTCCCGACTGGAGTCGAACCAGTGGCCTGTCCCTTAGGAGGGGACCGCTCTATCCTGCTGAGCTACGGGAGCTGTGTGGCAGGCATTATACAAGAAGCAACTCCCTTTTAAACCCTTGATTCTTATTCCAATACTGCCAAATCCCCATTCTGGATGTTAAACGGCGAATATTTGTTCTGGCTGCTGATGATGGCGCCATCGTCGAATACCTGCACCACCTCGAACAGACCATCGGCCGGGTTGCGCATCATGCGCGACTTGCCGTAGGGGTCGATGAAGTCGGCGTTGTGCTGGATGCGGAACTGGTCGCCGACTTTGACACCATTGCGCCGTCCCAGATTGATGTAGGGGCCGCGTTCGTTCTGGCCGACCACCCGGGCGGTGACCGGGGCGCAGGTGAGCTGGGCTACCAGATCCTGAGCCGCCTGTTGCAACTGGTAGTTGACCTCTTGGCCATAACTTGACTGCCAGAACTGGCCGCTGCTGCTGCCCACCTGCTCCCGCTTGCCAAAGGTCCAGGTGGCGCGTCCTTCGTAGACCTTGCGGTTGACCAGACTGCCGTTGATGCCATCGAACAGGTAGAGCTGCATGCGAAAGTTGCGCACGGGATCCTCATACCAGCTGGTCAGCTGGTTGCCCTGCGGCTCTATGGAGAGATCGTCGATGCTGCCGAGCACCAGATATTGGCTGTCGGTACGCAGGCTGAGTGCCTTGATCTCCTCGAGGGCGCTGCGATCCCCCTGTTGCAGATGGAGCGGATCGATGCGCAGGTTTTCATCCAGCCACTGGCGCACAGCGACCCCTTGCGGCGCGTTGGCGAGAGTCTCGAACAGTCGTCGCGATAGGTTTTCCGGCATGTCGTCCATGGCGCCGTAGCTAGCTTGGTCCGGATAGCGCATCCGCAGCCGCACCAGTGTCAAATCCTTGGCGAAGTGCTGGGTCTGGCAGATCTGGCGCTCGGCCTGAATGTCGGCCACCAGGGTGATATACATGCGGCCGTTGCGCACCTCTTCCCGCTTGAGCCGGTACTGGCGAATGTCGCCGCCGGAGCGGATCTGGATCTGCTCGGAGCGAAGGCTGCCATTTTCCAGACGCTGGACGCTGGAAACGGCCGCGCCGCTGGCCAGCAGCGCCTGACGCAGGGCGTCGCGGGTCGCCTGCTCGCGGGCATAGACCTCATCGCCCCCCAGAATGGCGGCGCTGCCCTGCGCTTCTATAAGCTCGGCTCGGGCGCTCAGGCTGGCCAGCAGCAGGGTCAACAGCAGCGGTAATTTCATAGCAGATACCTTGAGTTGGCGGGCAGCCGAGCCATTTTGAGGAAATGGCGCCTGCTGGCCGACATGGATCACAACACGTTCCAAGTGGCAGCGCACGTTGGCGCTGACGATGTCCATTAAAAAGCAAGAATCATGCCTCATTCCCGGCTCAAGCTTTGTCCGGCGCGTCCGATAATAAGTCAGGTGCAGATACAGGAAAGGTATCCATGAACAAACTCATCACGGCGTTGGCGCTCGCCCTGGCATTGACCGGGTGTGGCTCCGACCCTATCAATCGGGATCAGGGTGACCCCCGCCAGGCGGCGCAGGGGATGGAACTCAACTGGCTGGTGGCGCGCATGACCGATCAGCTGATGGAGCGCAAATCGCTGACCACCCTGACCGAACCCATCGCGGTGGCCTCTTTCGTCGATCTCGATACCCTGCAGGATACCAACTGGATGGGGCAGCAGATTGAGGAGAGCTTTATCTACGAGCTCAATCGTCGCGGCGAGGTGGTGGTGGACTTCAAGCTGACCGGTAGCATCAAGGTGACGCCGCAGGGGGACTTCGTGCTGAGCCGCAACTATAAGGAGCTCTCTTCCCGTTTGCCGATCTCCCGCATTCTGGTCGGCACCTTCAGCCGCAACAGCAAGGGAATTCTGGTCAATGCCCGCGTTATCGACATGCGCACCAAGATGGTGGAGACCACGGCCCAGAGCCTGATCCCGCAAAAATATCTGTTCGGTGCCAACAATTCGTTTGGTCGGGCATCGATCAATCGCGGTTATCTGATGCGTGACAGTCAGGCCCGGCCGGGCGGTCATCTGGTCAACCTGACCCCGTGAGGAGCGAGTCATGAAGATCCTGTTTGGTTGCCTGTTGGCACTCTTGCTCACCGGTTGCAGCGGTAACCGGGTGGTGGATTACACCCAGGGTGGCAAGCCCGATGATTTTCCGGTGCTCAAGGCGGTGGGCTATGCGGTGATCGACATCCAGCCCGGCCCCTCCCAGTCGGAGAAGATGCTGCAAGCCATTCGCGCTTCCAAGATGGATGCTTATCGCGAACTGGCAGAGCAGCTCAATGGTCAGCAGGTGCGCGGTCAGAGCAGCTACCGCGATCTGACACAGACCTCCAACTCGCTGGATGTGTCGGTCGCCGGTGTGGTGCGTGGTGCCCGGGTAGTTGCCTCCTATCCGCGTGGCAACACCTATGCCACCGAGATGGAGCTCGATACCCGCGCCCTCTACAACATCAATCAGTTGATGGCGGGTCAGTTCTGAGTTGATGGGCTTGCCGTGAAAACCGGCATCAAAACAAAAGGCGAGCAGTGTGCTCGCCTTTTGTCGTTGTGGGCTGGTTAGCTCCCCATCAGCACCGGCGGCACTGCGGTGGGTTTCACATCCTCGCTCGGGTAGCAGCCAAGCACCTTGATATAGCGGGTGATCTTGGTCAGTTCCACCAGTGCGGCCTGCATCGCCGGGGTCTGCAGGTTGGCGGAGACATCCAGATAGAACATCTCTTCCCACGGGTTGCCCTGCACCGGACGGGATTCGAGCTTGGTCATGTTGATCTCGTGGTTGCGCAGTACCAGCAGCGCCTCGACCAGCGAGCCCGGTTTCTGGGAGGTGGACATGATGAGAGTTGTCTTGGCCGGGATCTGCGGCGCCACGTCGATGGGCTTGCGCGCCACCACGATGAAGCGGCTGTAGTTCTCTTTCTGGTTGGCGAGCTGCTCGGCCAGCACGTCCAGACCATACAGTTCACCACCGGCGGCGCTGCCGATGGCGGCGGCCTCCGGGCTTGCCAGTTCCTTCACCTTCATCATGGCACTGGAGGAGGAGTCGCAGATCTCGTGACGGGCTCCTTCCAGCTTGCTCAGATAGTGGGAGCACTGCTGGAACACCTGCGGATGGGCATAGAAGGTCTTGATGCGGCCAAGCTCGGTCGGCACGGCGGTGAGAATGCAGTGTTCAATGGGATAGGTGAGCTCGCCGACGATGGAGAGGCTGGTATGCTGCATCACGTCATAGACTTCGTTGATGGAGCCCGAGCTGGTGTTCTCGATGGGCAGCACGCCAAAGGCGGCGCGACCCGACTCCACCGCATCCAGTACTTCACGGAAGTTCTGGCAGTTCACCTCGATCACCTGATCCTTGTAGCGCGCCAGATATTTGCGGGCGGCGAGGCTGGAGTAGGAACCGCGCGGCCCCAGATAGGCGACGCTGGTCATCGGCTCCTGCTGCTCCGGGTTGAGCAGGCTCTGCAGATAGGCCTGCTGGGAGAGCACTGAGTCTTCGATGATGGTGTGATAGATACGGGTGATGTACTGGGCATCCAGCCCCAGCACGCGCCCTTTCTGGATCAGGGCAACCAGCAGCTCCTGCTCCCGCTGGTGGTCACGAATGGGGCGCGGGTTGGCTTGCTTGGCACGGGCGACCTCGATGCTGAGGGTCTTGCGTTTCGCCAGCAGGGCAAGCAGCTCCTGATCCAACCGGGTGATGTCTTGTCTGATCTCGTCGAGCGTTGCCATGATTGTTCCCTATCCAAGTAATCGATTGATATTAATGCAAAAAAAAGCCTCCGCTAGGGGAGGCTCGATTCGTCTTTGCTTTCTGTTCACACGACGACAGGCCTTCCCTCAAGCGGGCCGGATAAACGAGAAAGCAAAGAAGAATAGTGCGTGCATAGGTGTGTCCTTGAAGTAACGTCATAACCATTAAGGGATTTGCCGGTTTGATGCAAGTAAAACTTGCCCGCGGGCAGGGATGGGGGCAGGGTATCCGGTTAAGAAAATGGCGTATGAATGATGTTCTATTGACTCTGTTTTGATGACTGACACCCAGTGGGGGAGGTAAAGACGATGGCGATTATTTTCGATCTGGGACGGGTAGTAGTGAGCTGGGATCCGGTAGGCATAGTGCGTTCGGTGCGTGGCCCGCAAGGGGCTGAACAGTTGGCCGAGCAGCTCTTTAACCACCCGGACTGGCTGGAGGTAGACAGAGGCACCATGTCGCTCCACACCATGGCCCGGGAAGCGCAAGCGCGCACCGGCCTCTCGACGGCGGAGAATCTGGCCATTTTACAGGCAGTTCCCGCTTCCCTGCTGCCAGATCCCGCTATGCTAACCCTGATAGCCGAGCTGCACGGGGCGGGGCACACTCTTTATGCCCTCTCCAACATGGGTCATGCCAGCATCGATTGGCTGGAGCAGCATCAGGATTTCTGGCGCTTCTTCAGCGGCAAGGTGGTCTCGGCGCGGGTGCGGATGATGAAGCCGGAGCCGGATATCTACCGCTATCTGCTGGTGTCGTTCGATCTGAAACCGGCAGAGTGCATCTTCATCGATGACAGTCCTGCCAACATCGCGGCCGCCGAGGCCCTCGGTATCAGGGGGATCGTCTTTACCGACGCGGCGAGTTGCCGCCAGCAACTGGGTGAGCTGGGCTGTTTGCCCGCCACCGGCAAGGGGTGATGTCCCTCTAGGAGCACTATGGAGCATGGCCGGTTTCGCAATTGGCTCAGTCACTATCCCGAGGCGACCCTGATCATCGCCTGCAAGGATGGCAGCGGTTATCAGCTCTGTGTTGAGGCAGAAGGGGAGTGCCTCTGCCTGACCGACAGCGAGGGAGGGCGCCTGACCTTTACCTCGCTGGATCAGGCGCAGGGTTTCTTGCGAGCCCATCGGGTTCACCAAGCAAGATTACGAATTTATGACGCCCAAAATGAAGATTTAGCAGCAGAATCACAGGAAATAATCATCAAGTTTTAATTTTAACCTGACTCTTTAAGGGTCTATTCAGTTTGTTTGCCGCACAATACTGCACCTGTTCATCATCCGGAGCTGTTTAATGGGTGCCAATGTAGTTGTACTGAATCAGGGATATGATCACTCTTTTCAAGCCAGGGAACAGCTGCTGATTGAGCGACTGGCAAGTTTTGACGAGCTGGTTGTCTCTTTTTCGGGACGGTTGGAATCCTGCTACAGCATCGAGCTGTGCCGCGCTGCTGGTGTGAAAATCCACGCAATTACCCTCGATAATCCGACCCGCAGTCGCAGCGAAGTGGCCCGTGCCCGCCGTTATTGCCAGCGTTATGGCATCGATCACTGGGTCATCAAGAGTGACGAGATCGTCTTTTGCGATCGCCTGCCGAATATTGAAGGGCTGATCGACCCGGTTCGCCGCATTGGTGAGTATGTGCAGACTCGTCCGGAATGGACTCATCTGCCGTTGCTGGTTCCGGCAGCGGTGGAGGAGCGTGATGATTATCTTGCCCAGTTCGGGTCTCTGCCTGCCAACTCCATCTGGTTTTTTGCCGACAACGGATTGATGCGCCGCGATTATCGTTACGGCTTCAACAAGCGTCAGCTCGGTCGTTGGGGCAAGGGGAGCAACGGTTGCCTCAGCAATCGCTTCACCAATCCACGGCAGCTTGAGCAGCGTTATCTGCGAATGGTGGATCAGGCAGAGCAGATGCTGGCCGACATGGGGCTGGACGAGGCACAGGTTTTTTTCCATACCCTGTGTGACTGCTCAACCACCTTGGCCCGGGTGCGTTTGCCCGAGCATCAGCGTGCGCAGGCCTTTGATATGCAATCGGATATTTTGTCTGCCCTCAAGGGGAGCAAGTTCGATCTGGTGACCTTGGATATGGCACAGAAAGAGCGGCACGATCTCGCCATCTAGCCTGCGGGCAAGCGATGCGGGTGCCAGAACGTGAGTGCCGTCATAGGCAAGGGGCGACGGGACTGTTTATACTGTTGCCCTTTCACCCGTTACCGAGCTTCGCCCAATGAAACCCTTCTCCCGTCTGCTGATTGCCCTGTGCCTCTCCCCCGTATTGGCGCAGGCAGCCCCTCTTTCTCAGGTGACGCTGCCCGATGGTCGGCAGGTTCAGCTCAACGACGACTTCACCTGGGAGTATCTGGTGGTCAAACCGGCCGAGCCCGTGCAGGGCGTGGCTGCTGATGGGAAGGCTGGGGCCGTGGTGGCCGTCGCTGCTCCGGTGCTGACCGATCAGGCCAAGGCCAATCCGGAACTGCTTGCCCAGATGGCGCGTGACGGTGTGGTGGTCAAGCTGGACAAGATCGAGGGATCTGACCCGCTGGTGCTGACCTTTATGGTGAGCAATACCGGCACCCGCAATGTGGTCGGGGTACGTGGCATGGTGACCCTGTTCAGTGCTGACGGGGTGCAGCTGAGCCGTCAGGAGGCCCGCTTCTGGGTTGCCGAGAATCGTCTGCCGGAGACCTATCTGCGCAAGGGGCAAGCCCGTCCTTCGCTGGCCCTCGAGATCCCCCGTCCTGCCGGATTGACTGGTCAGCCGCTGGTGCGGGTCGAAATTGACGAGGTGGTCTTCCGCTGATTTGGCGTTGTGCCGGCCCATGCAAACCGCTTGGGCCGGCAACTTGTTGCCGCTGACACCCCCTGCAATATCTGCTTACATCTGACATGGTTCTGCAACAGCTTGCAGCTCGGCAAGCTGGAAACCTGATCGCAAAATGACTCCATACCAGCTCGCTAGCAACGGGCCCAATCACATGGAGTTATCATCATGAAAAAAGCAACTGTCTCTCTTCTGGTTCTGGCCGGGTTTGCCTCTACTTCCGTCATGGCGCAGGATGCCTTCAGCTATGCCAAGGGCGCGGCTACCTGGGCGCACACCAAATCCGACTATCTGAACAACAACCCGCTGTTCCCACGTGATGCCAGCAATCAGGGCACTCGCGATTTTGGCGGTGTGACGCTGGATCTCTCCAAATCGTTCTCCAACAACTTCTACGGTCGTCTGCTATCCGAGGGCACCTCTGCCCAGCACGGTAATGACAGCATGGGTATCGGCAGCCTGGGTATCGGTGTTTTCACCCCGCTTAGCACTGGCTTGAACCTCTACGGTGAAACCGGTCTGATGGGTTACACCATGGAGCGCGAGCAGGCGTATGACGTCAAGGGCTGGGATCTGGTGAGCCGCAAGAGCAGTGGCAGCATGTACGGTGAAGTGGGTCTGCGCTATGACATCGGCAATGTCGAGCTCTCCACTGCCTACCGCTACGCCAACATGACCGACGATATGCATGACTTCAAGGTAGGCGGTGCTTACAAGCTCAACCAGAACTGGGCGCTGACTGCCGATTACACCTATCGCAACTGGGATCTGCAAAAAGGCTCCATCTCCAGCCTGGGTGTGAAATACAGTTTCTAATCCCCCTTCCAGTAGTCCGTAGTGTCTTGATTTTTACCCATGGCGTTCGCCATGGGTTTTTTCGTTTTCCAGTGATCTCTTTTTTCTCCTTGTGTCGTATCAGTCGGCGATAGTTATACAACTTCCATTTTTTTGTATAACTGCTATAACTGAATCAAGGTTTATACAAGGAGTGCCATCATGTACAAGATTAAAGTCGGTATCAGTGCCTGCCTGCTGGGACAAGAGGTACGTTTCGATGGGGGCCACAAGCGCTCCAGCTTCTGTGAACGGGATCTTGGCGCTCACTTTGACTATCACCCCGTCTGTCCCGAGATGGCTATTGGCCTCGGGGCGCCTCGCGCCGCCATCCGGCTGGTCAAGCGCAACGGCGAGATCCGCGCCGAGGCGAGCAACGGCAGCTTCGATGTCACCGAAAAGCTGATTGCCTTTAGCGAGCAGAAAGCCCGTCAGCTCGACTTTATCTCCGGCTATATCCTCTGTGCCAAATCCCCCAGCTGTGGTATGGAGCGGGTCAAGGTCTATGGCGCCAACAACGAGGGGAGCGCCAAGGAGGGGATTGGCCTCTTTGCCAAGGCGTTAATGGAGGCCAACCCCCTGTTGCCGGTCGAAGAGGATGGCCGCCTGTGCGACCCCATCCTGCGCGAGAACTTCGTGCTGCGGGTCTTTGCCTACCACGACTGGCAGCAGCTCTGTGCCCGCGGCATCACCGCCTCTGCGCTGATCCGCTTCCACTCCCGCTACAAGTATCTGGTGCTCTCCCACGCCACCACCCATTACCGGGCGCTCGGCAAGCTGCTCGGCAATCTGGGCAAGTCTACCAATTTGCAGGAGGTGGCCGACAACTACATCAAGGGGTTGATGACGGCGCTGACTCTGCGAGCCAACCGCCGCAGCCACACCAATGTGCTGATGCACCTGCAGGGCTACTTCAAGCGGGTGCTGACCCCGGCCCAGAAGCAGGAGCTTGCCGATACTATCGACAAGTACCGCACCGGCATCTTCCCCTTGCTGGTGCCGCTGACCCTGATCCGCCACTACCTGCGCGAGTACCCCAATCCCTATCTCGCCGAGCAGGTTTATCTCAATCCGCACCCCGATACGCTGAAATTGCGTTACGGGCTCTGAATCCGTTCTGTTGCCCCGGCGCATAGTTTGCGCCGGGGAGCCTTACCCCTCTGTTTGATGGACGTTGTCATGTCTGATTTATCGCAAGAAGTTGCTCCTCTCGCTGATGAGGGGATCTACCCCATTCGCGAGGTCTCCCGTCTCACCGGCGTCAACGCCGTGACCCTGCGTGCCTGGCAGCGCCGCTACGGTCTGGTGCAACCGGCCCGCACCGAAAAGGGCCACCGTCTCTACAGCGAGCTGGATATTCGCCAAATCGGCGAGATCCTGAGCTGGCTGGAGCGGGGAGTGAGTATCGGGCAGGTGAAGGGGCTCTTGAGTGAACCCCATTCCGAGCCGGTGAGCGATCACTGGCAGCAAACCCTGGAGCAGTTCAGTCAGGCGCTGCTCGCCTTCAACCAGCGCAAGGCGGAGGCTGAGCTCAACGATTTGCTGGCTAGCTACCCGTTCGAGCTGGTGCGCAGCCGGATACTGCAACCGCTGGTGGAGCGGCTGCTGGGGCTGTGGCGCGAGCGGCCCGATGGCGAGCTGCTGCAACAGGTGTGGCTGGGCTGGCTCCATACCCGCTTCGCCCGCCACCTGATCGAGCAGGAGAAGGGCGTGCCGATCACGCTGGCGAGCTGGGGACAGGTTGGCCCCCTCGATCTGGTCTGGGCCGCCTACGAGCTGATCGGTCAGGGCTATGAGGTGCAACTGCTGGGGGCGGTGGAGCCGCGCCATGCCAGCCTGCTGGAAGGACGTGCGGCCACTCCCTGGCTGGTGCTGTTGGGGGCCGGGCTTGGCAAGCAGGAGCTGGCTACCGACTGGCCCGCCGGCACACGCCTGTTTGGCGAGCTGGGGCGCCTCTACGATAGCGTGTTGCTTAAAGGCCACGGCTGGCAGGCGAGCCTTGCCGAGCTGATGGCGGATGCCCCAGATGCGGCTGGCGCCAGCGGACGCGGGAGGAAAAAATCATGAAGCTGGTCTGGTTTCGCAACGATCTGCGCCTTGCCGACAACCCCGCGCTGCGGCATGCCTGCGCCGGTGATGAGCCGGTCGCCGCGCTCTTTATCATCCCTCCTACCCAATGGCGGCAGCACAAAATGGCCCCCATCCGTCAGCGCTTTATGTTGGCGCAGGTGGATGAGTTGGGCCGTGAGCTGGCGGCGCTCGGCATCCAGCTCCATCTGCTGCGAGTGGAGACTTTTGCCGAGGTGCCCGCTGTGTTGGCAAACCTCTGCCGCGAGCAGGGGGTGACCCAGCTCTACGCCAATCAGGCTATCGAGATCGATGAGCAGCGCCGCGACCATGCCGTCAGCGCGGTGCTGGCAGAGCTGGCGGTGAGCTGTCACTGGTTCAACGGCTGTTGCGTATTGCCGCCGGGGCGGGTGCTGACCGGCTCGGGTGAGATGTTCAAGGTGTTCACCCCTTTCAGCCGAGCCTGGCTCAAGGCCCTCGATGAAGAGGGGTTTGTCATTCATCGGGCGCCGACACCGCGTGGCGAGTCGTTGCCGTGGCAGCCGCTGGCCGAGCGGGAGTGGGTTGATGCAGCGCTCGGCGAGCTGACGGTTGATCCGCGTTGGCCAGTGGGGGAGGCGGAAGCTCTGCGTCGTTTGAACATTTTTCTGGAGCAGGCAGTGCTCGACTATGGCGAGACCCGGGATTTTCCTGCCATCGCGGGCACCTCTGTGCTCTCCCCCTATCTGGCGGCGGGCATCATCAGTCCTCGTCAGTGTGTGGCGGCTCTTCAGCAGCGGCTTGGCTATCGGCCCCAGTCAAAGGCCCAGCCCGGCTTTGTCTGGCTCAATGAGCTGGTCTGGCGCGAGTTCTATCGCCACCTGCTGGTGCTGATCCCGACCCTCTCCATGAATCGCCCATTCAAGGCGGAGACTGCCGCCTTGCCGTGGAGCTGGGATCCGGATGCCTTCGCCACCTGGTGCGAGGGCCGTACCGGCTACCCCATCGTCGATGCGGCGATGCGCTGTCTCAACACCACCGGCTGGATGCACAACCGGCTGCGGATGATAGTGGCGAGCTTTCTCACCAAGGATCTCCATATCCACTGGCGGCTCGGGGAGGATTACTTCATGAGTCGACTGATCGACGGGGATCTGGCGGCCAACAACGGCGGCTGGCAGTGGGCTGCGGGCACCGGCGCCGACGCGGCGCCCTATTTTCGGGTATTCAACCCCACCACTCAGGGGCAACGATTTGATCCACAAGGGGAGTTTATCCGTACCTGGGTAACTGAACTGGCCGATATTCCCGCCGCTTATGTGCATCAGCCCCACGACTGGCTGCGACTCAAGGGGCGACAGGATTATCCGGCACCCATGGTGGATCACGCCGTTGCCCGGGTGAGAGCCATCGAGATGTTTCGCTCTCTGGAGAAATAGGATGAACGAGCCGCTGGCCCGCTTTATTGGCCTCTATCAGCAACTGGACAAACAGCAGTTGCACCGCTTGCCCGAGGTCTATGCCGAGCATGTGGTCTTTACCGACCCGGCTCACCGTATCGAGGGGCTGGCGGCCCTTGGCGACTATTTTGCCGCCCTCTATCAGCGCCTCGCTTACTGTCGCTTCGTCATCACCAGTCAGCAGCAGCAAGGGCGACAGGCCTGGCTCGGCTGGGCCATGACCTTCTCTCACCCCAGATTGCGTGGTGGTGAGCCGGTGACGGTGGAGGGGGCCACCCGCCTCGAATTCGACGAGGCGGGCAAGGTGTGCCAGCACCGGGACTATTTTGACCTGGGCGCCATGCTCTACGAGCAGTTGCCGCTGCTTGGGCCCGTGGTGCGCACCATCAAGATGAGGCTTGGCGCATGAGCGGCCGGGTGCTGATCACCGGCGCGACCTCCGGCATCGGTCGCCAGTTGGCGCTGGATTACCGGCGGGCAGGCTGGCAGGTGTGGGGTTGTGGCCGCGATGGCGAACGGCTGCAGGCGCTGGGGCTGGATGGCGTCACGCCGCTGCAATTTGATGCCCGGGATCTGGCCGCAATGAACGGGGTGGCTGCTACGCTGCCATTCCTCGATCTGCTGATCCTCAACGCAGGCAACTGCGAGTACATGGATGTCGGCGATGGGTTTGACAGCGAGCTGTTTGCCCGTGTCATCGACACCAATCTGACCGCTACCGGCCATGCTTTGGCCGCCTTCTTGCCGTTGCTCGGGGCTGGGTCACGGCTGGCCATCGTCAGCTCGTCGGTGAGCTGGCTGCCGCTGCCACGAGCCGAGGCCTATGGCGCCTCCAAGGCGGCCC
>NZ_JBFODV010000172.1:0-1210 GCF_040908495.1 Aeromonas sp. R1-1
TCTGATCGATATGGCATCCTTCAAGGAGATCACCGGTTTGTCGCGCAAATACGCCATTCCGTTCTGCCTGCGCATGGAGATGGATGGCTGGGTGCGGCGCGAGGAGAACAAGCGCCGGGTGCTGCGCTTGCCGCAGACTCAAGATGAGATGGAGCCGGCATGAGCGCCACCATCGCCCCCTCTGGCTCTTCCAATCCTGTGGCCAACCGGCTGCGCCGCGAATTTCATATCGACGGCATAGTGCAGGGGGTCGGCTTTCGCCCCTTCGTCTATGGGCTGGCGCTGCGCCACGGCCTTGCCGGCTATGTCTTGAACGATGCCAATGGCGTCACCATCAGCGCCGAAGGATCCCCTGAGCAGCTCGCCAGCTTTGCCCGCGAACTGCTCGACTTGGCGCCGCCGCTGAGCCGTATCGATCATTTCAGCGAGCGGGAACTGTCCCTCGCTCATGATCCCGACTTCGATGGCCAATTCCATGGTCAGTTTCGAATTAAAGCCAGCCAGCAGCAGAGCGCGGCCACGGTCGCCATCTCGCCGGATCAGGGGATGTGCGAGACGTGCGCCAACGATGTGGCCAACCCTTCGGATCGCCACCATCGCTACCCCTTTACCAACTGCACCCACTGCGGCCCGCGCTACACCATTATCCGCCGCCTCCCCTACGACCGCCCCCATACCGCCATGGCGGGCTTTGCCATGTGCCCGCGCTGCGCTGCGGCCTATGAAAACCCGCTGGACAGACGCTACCACGCCCAGCCGGTGAGCTGCCCCGAGTGCGGGCCACATCTCAGCTGGCGAAATGGCCGTGGCGATGCCCTGGCCGAGCGCGAGGATGCCTTGCAAGCAGCTGCCTGCGCCCTGCATGCGGGCAAGCTTATCGCGGTCAAGGGGATGGGGGGTTATCACCTGATGTGTGATGCCCGCAATGAACAGAGTGTTGCCAGATTGCGAACGCTCAAGCGGCGCGAGCGCAAGCCGCTGGCGGTGATGATAGGCTCCCTTGCCGAGGCCAAACTGCATGTCACCGGCAGCGAAGACGAGTGGCAGTTGCTCACCTCTCAGGCCAGACCCATCACCCTGCTGCGCAAGTGCATTAACGATGATGGGCTCTCAGAATCCCAACTGACAACTGCGCCGCTGGCCGAGGGGATCGCCCCCGGCATCCCCTACCTTGGCATCATGCTCCCCTATACCCCGCTGCACCAGCTAC
>NZ_JBFODV010000173.1:0-10397 GCF_040908495.1 Aeromonas sp. R1-1
GATGAATTGACGGGGATTACCAACCGCCGTGGATTCATGCTCCTTGCCGACAAAAGTTTGAAATATGCATTTCGCGTAAAAAATCCAGTCACGCTCCGGCGAACACCTTGGGGTTGCTGGTCTGGAAGGCGTATTCCGCCTGCTCGCGGGCCTTGATGCGATCCCGGTTGTCGAGCTCGATGCCGAACTCCGCCATCCAGGGTTGGGGGTTGGGTTGGAAGCCAAACGCCATCACCACCGCATCGGCGGCCAACACCTGCTCTGAGCCCTCGATGACCACCGGATTGCGGCGGCCATTGGCATCGGGTTCACCCAGCTCGGTGCTCACTACTTTGATGCCGACGGTGCGACCACTGGCATCCAGCTCGACCGCTACCGGTTGCAGGTTGAACATGAACTCAACCCCCTCCTCGCGGGCGTTTTTCACCTCCCGCTTGGAGCCCGGCATGTTCTCCTCGTCGCGGCGATAGGCACAGATCACCTTGGCGGCGCCCTGACGGATAGCGGTACGCACGCAGTCCATGGCGGTATCACCACCGCCCAGTACCACCACCTGCTTGCCGGCGAAGTCGATGTAGTCGGCTTGTGCCTTCTCGAAGCCCAGCAAGCGGTTGGCGTTGGCGATGAGGTAGGGCAGGGCGTCATAGACGCCCGGCGCCTCTTCGTTGGCAAAGCCACCCTTCATGTACTTGTAGGTGCCGACCCCGAGGAAGACCGCATCGAACTCGCCGAGCAGGTCGGCGAAGGTGATGTCCTTGCCCACTTCGGTCTCGAGACGAAACTCCACGCCCATCCCCTGGAATATCTCGCGGCGACGCTGCATCACCTCTTTTTCCAGCTTGAAGGAGGGGATGCCAAAGGTGAGCAGGCCGCCGATCTCCGGATATTTGTCAAACACCACCGGGGTGACGCCATTGCGTGCCAGCACGTCGGCACAGGCGAGACCCGCCGGGCCGGCGCCAATAACGGCGACCCGCTTGCCGGTCTTGACCACGTTCGAGAGATCGGGCTTCCAGCCCATCTCGAACGCCTTGTCGGTGATGTACTTTTCGATGTTGCCGATGGTCACCGCGCCGAAGCGATCGTTGAGGGTGCAGGAGCCCTCGCACAGGCGATCCTGCGGGCAGACCCGACCGCACACTTCCGGCAGGCTGTTGGTCTGGTGGGAGAGCTCCACCGCCTCAAGAATGCGCCCCTCTTTGGCCAGTTTCAGCCAGTTGGGGATGTAGTTGTGGACCGGACACTTCCACTCGCAATAGGGGTTGCCGCACTCGAGGCAGCGATCCGCCTGCATCTGTACCTGCGGCTGATTGAAGGACTCGTAGATCTCCACAAACTGGATTTTGCGGATCTTGAGCGGCTTCTTGGGCGGGTCGACCCGCTGCACATCGATAAACTGAAATACGTTCTGGCTCATAGGGTTCCCTCCTTATTGCGCCTGGATTCTGAGTTCTGCACTGGAACGGCTGGTGTGACCCAGCAGCGATTTCACGTCGCTGGACTTGGGTTTGATCAGCCTGAACTTGGGCACATAGGAGTCGAAGTTGGCCAGGATCTCCTCGGCGCGCGAGCTGCCGGTCTCATTGAGGTGCGCCGTGATGATGCCGCGCAGGTGCTCCTGATGGATGGCGAGATCCGCCACGTCCAGCAGTTCCACCAGCTCGGGGTTGGTGCGCTTGGCGAAGTTGCCGCACTCGTCGAGCACGTAGGCAAAGCCGCCGGTCATGCCCGCCGCGAAGTTGACGCCGGTCTGACCGAGCACGGTGACGATGCCGCCGGTCATATATTCACAACCGTTGTCGCCAATCCCCTCGACCACCGCCAAGGCGCCGGAGTTGCGCACCGCGAAACGCTCGCCGGCAGTGCCCGCGGCGTAGAGTTTGCCGCCAGTGGCGCCGTAGAGGCAGGTGTTGCCGATGATGGCTGCTTCGTGGGATTTGAACGCCACGCCGACATGGGGCTTGATCACCAGCTTGCCGCCGGTCATCCCCTTGCCCACGTAGTCGTTGGCATCGCCGGTGAGGATCATCTCAAGGCCACCCGCGTTCCAGACGCCGAAGCTCTGGCCTGCGGTGCCGTTGAAGTGCACTTTGACCGGATCCGCCGCCATTCCCTGATTGCCGTGACGTTTGACAATCTCGCCCGAGAGGCGCGCCCCCACCGAGCGGTCGGTGTTGCGAATGTCGTAGCGGAACTCGCCACCGCTTGAGGTTTCCACCGCTTCCAGCAGATCTTCCACCATTTTCAGGTTGAGTGGCCCCTTGTCGAAGGTGGGGTTGTGCTGCTGGCTGAAGAGGCTGGAACCTGCTGGTGCTACCGGACGGGCCAGAATGCCAGAGAGATCCAGCTTGGCCTGACGAGCGGTGAGGCCGGGCAGGGCTTCCAGCAGATCGGTGCGGCCAATCAGGTCGGTCAGCTGGGTGACGCCGAGCTGGGCCATCAGCTCGCGGGTCTCTTCGGCGATGAACTTGAAGTAGTTCATCACCATCTCCGGCAGGCCGGTAAAGTGCTCGCGACGCAGCTTCTCATCCTGAGTGGCAACGCCGGTGGCGCAGTTGTTCAGGTGGCAAATACGCAGGTATTTGCAACCGAGCGCCACCATGGGGCCGGTGCCAAAGCCGAAGCTCTCGGCGCCGAGGATGGCCGCCTTGATGATGTCGAGACCGGTCTTGAGACCACCATCCACCTGCAGCCGCACCTTGTGGCGCAGACCGTTGGCGACCAGCGCCTGTTGGGTCTCGGCCAGACCCAGCTCCCACGGGGAGCCGGCATATTTGACCGAGGTGAGGGGGCTCGCGCCAGTGCCGCCGTCATAACCGGAGATGGTGATGAAGTCGGCATAGGCCTTGGCCACGCCGCAGGCGATGGTGCCGACGCCGGGTTCGGAGACCAGTTTCACCGACACCAGACAGCTCGGGTTGATCTGCTTGATGTCGAAGATGAGCTGGGCCAGATCCTCGATGGAGTAGATGTCGTGATGCGGCGGCGGTGAAATCAGGGTCACGCCGGGCACGGAATAGCGCAGCTGGGCGATCTGGGCGGTGACCTTGTCACCGGGCAGCTGGCCACCTTCGCCGGGCTTGGCACCCTGCGCCACCTTGATCTGCACAACATCGGCGTTCATCAGGTAGTGGGGGGTGACACCGAATCGGCCGGAAGCCACCTGCTTGATGCGGGAGTTCTTCTCGGTACCGAAACGCTTGGGATCTTCGCCCCCTTCGCCGGAGTTGCTTTGACCGCCGAGGCGGTTCATGGCAACAGCCAGCGCCTCGTGGGCCTCAGGTCCGAGGGCGCCGATGGACATGGCGGCGGAGTCGAAGCGGGGGAACAGCTTGTCGGCTGGCTCCACTTGATCCAGCGCGACCGGATTGTCGACCTTCTTCAGGGCCAGCAGATCGCGCAAGGTAGCAACCGGGCGCTCGTTCACCAGACGGGCGTACTCCTTGTAATCGGCATAGTTGCCGGAGCGCACCGCGGTTTGCAGGGTCTGCACCACGTCCGGGTTGTAGGTGTGGTACTCGCCGCCGTGGACAAACTTGAGTAGGCCGCCGTGGGGGAGGGGCTTGCGCACCAGCCAGGCCTGACGGGCCAGATTGTGCTGATCCTGCTGGATGTCGGCAAAATCGGCGCCTTGAATACGGCTCGATACGCCGCGGAAGCAGGTATCGACCACCGACTTGGCCAGACCCACCGCTTCAAACAGCTGGGAGCAGCGGTAACTGGCGACCGTGCTGATGCCCATCTTGGACATCACCTTGTAGAGCCCCTTGTTGATGCCGTTGCGGTAGTTGACCATGGCCTGGCGCAGGGACATGGTGAGCACGCCCTCTTCAACCTGTTTGGCCAGGGTTTCGTAGGCCAGATAGGGGTAGATGGCGGTCGCGCCAAAGCCCAGCAGCACCGAGAAGTGGTGCGGATCGCGGCAGCTTGCGGTCTCCACCAGAATGTTGGCGTCGCAGCGCAGGTTGTTGTCCACCAGGGTGCGCTGCACGGCACCCACCGCCATGGCGGCCGGGATCGGCAGGGTGTCGGCGCTGATATCGCGATCCGACAGCACCAGCAGCACGGTGCCACTCTTGGCAGCAGTTTTGGCTTCGTCGCAGATGCGCACGATGGCCGCTTCCAGCCCCTCTTCGGGCTTGAAGTTGAGGCTGATCACCTGATGACGGTAGTACTCACCTTCCAGTGCCAGCAGCTGGTGGAAGTCGGAGTAGAGCAGGATCGGCGACTGGAACAGCACGCGGTGGGCGTGGCCGAAGGTCTCGTTGAAGACGTTCTGCTCGCGACCGATACAGGTGGCCAGCGACATCACGTGGTTCTCCCGCAGCGGATCGATGGGCGGGTTGGTCACCTGGGCAAACATCTGGCGGAAGTAGTCATAAAGGGTGCGCGGGCCGGAGGAGAGCACCGCCATCGGGGTATCATCCCCCATGGAGCCCACCGCCTCCTGACCATTTTCGCCGAGAACCCGGATGATCTGATCCAGCTCCTCGAAGGAGTAGCCAAACAACTTCTGATAGGTTTTCAGCTGGTCATCGGAGAACTCGCGGCTACCGGTCTGGCTGTCGTCCATCTGCTCGAAGGGGACCAGTCGGCGGCAATGTTTATCCATCCACTGCTTGTAGGTGTGGCGGGTCTTGAGATCGTCATCGATCTCGAAGCTGGTCCACACCTTGCCGTTGCTGGTATCCACCACGAACAGCTCGCCCGGGCCGACCCGGCCCTTCTCCAGCACTTCGTCCGGGGTGTAGTCCCAGGTGCCGACCTCGGAGGCGAGGGTGATGAACTTGTCCTTGGTGATGACGTAGCGGGCCGGACGCAGACCGTTGCGATCAAGTGCGCAGGTGGCGTAGCGACCGTCGGTCATGACGATACCGGCCGGGCCGTCCCACGGCTCCATGTGCATGGAGTTGAAGTCGTAGAAGGCGCGCAGGTCATCATCCATGTTCGGATGTTTTTGCCATGCAGGCGGGATCAACAGGCGCATGGCGCGGAACAGGTCCATACCACCGGCGAGGAAGAGATCCAGCATGTTGTCGAGGCTGGAGGAGTCAGAGCCGGTGGTGTTGACGAAGGGAGCCGCTTCCTGCAGATCGGGAATGAGCGGGGTGGCAAACTTATAGCTGCGTGCCTTGGCCCACTGGCGGTTGCCGGCGATGGTGTTGATCTCGCCGTTGTGGGCCAGATAGCGGAACGGCTGGGCCAGCGGCCAGCGCGGGCTGGTGTTGGTGGAGAAACGCTGGTGGAAGACGCAGATGGCCGCCTGCATACGGATGTCGGCGAGATCCAGATAGAAGCGCGGCAAGTCCACCGGCATGCACAGTCCTTTATAGACGGTGACCAGATTGGAGAGGCTGACCACGTAGAAGTAGTCGTCGTTGACTCGCTTTTCGATGCGGCGGCGCACGATATAGAGGCGGCGCTCGAGATCCTTGTCGACCCAGCCGGGCGGGGCGTTGACAAAGACTTGTTCAATGCTGGGCAGGGAGGCTTTTGCGATAGTACCCAGTACGTTGGTATCGACGGGCACCTTGCGCCAGCCGACCAGACTCAGGGTCTCTTTTTCCAGCTCTTCGTCGATGATATCGCGGGTCTGCTGTGCCAATACGGGGTCAGGGTTGAGAAACAGCATGCCGACCGCATAGTTGCGGCCAAGGTGCCATCCCTTCTCCTCGGCGACAGCTCTGAAGAAGCTGTCCGGTTTTTGCAGCAGCAGACCGCAACCATCGCCGGTCTTGCCATCGGCGGAGATCCCGCCGCGGTGCTGCATGCGAGCCAATGCTGACATCGCGAGACGGACAAGCTTGTGGCTGGCTTCCCCTTCCATGTGGGCCAACAGGCCGAAGCCACAGTTATCCCTCTCCAGCTTTGGATCATATAGTGACATTGCATTTCTCCCTTGCTCGGCCTTGTATCGCACAGTCATCACCTGACTGCATAAATTGCGATTGGCTCTTGTGGTTCCGTCTGCCTGACGTGGCGAATCTCCAAACTAATGGGATTTTCTGGCGAGGTCAATCGCAGGTCAGGTTTGTCTTCATGGTTACATTCGCATAACAAAATGTCGGGTTAGGGGGATTTGCTCGCAGTTATGGAGTGTTTATTCTGTGTGGTTTGATTTTGTTGGTTAAATATATCGCCATTGACGGGCTCAATGGTGCGCTCGGCGACGATGGGCGAATGTAGTAATTTTACCAACCCGATGTGGCCGACAGCGGAAGGGATCACATTTTCAATATCCCATACTTGCAATTGTGTGCTGTAGGGGCTCTTTGAATTTTTCATTGTTCAACAGTGGGTTATCAGGTCTCATTTTCATATGGATGTTTACTGTTTGAATCGTCAAAGAACTGTAAAAATCCTTTTTTTGCGCTTTTTCTCTATATTTATTCAAAATTGGTCGGGTATTTATATGTTTTACCCTCTCCGCTAGCTTGATCCAGCTCAGCCCCTGTTTTACGCAAGCTCGTACAATGGCGCTCCTTTAGCGGAGGTGTCATGCAGTTACACGAACTCGTCAATACATTCGGTCAGGATCTCAAGCAACGTCATGGTCAGAAGATCCACAAACTCTCCATCCACGGGGCCTTCACCTGCCCGAACCGTGACGGCACTCTGGGTCGTGGTGGCTGCACCTTCTGCAACGTTTCCTCTTTTGCCGACGAGTCGGCCCAACAACTCTCCGTGGTGCAACAACTGCTGGCTCGCCGGGACGAAGTCACCCGTGCCAAACGCTATCTTGCCTACTTTCAGGCCTATACCAGCACCTATGCCGAGGTCGAATATCTGCAGCGGATGTATGAAGAGGCGCTGTCAGTGAGCGATATGGTGGGGCTCTGTGTGGGCACTCGCCCCGATTGCGTGCCGGATGCGGTGCTGGATCTGTTGGCGGGCTATCAGGCCCGGGGTTACGAGGTGTGGCTGGAGCTCGGGCTGCAAAGCGCCAACGACAAGACCCTGCAACGGATCAACCGCGGCCATGGTTATGCCGCCTATGAGGATGCGGTAAGACGTGCCCATCAGCGCGGCATCAAGGTATGTGCTCATCTGATCGTCGGCCTGCCGGGGGAGGTGCCGATGGACAGCCTCGATACCCTGCATCGTATCGTTGAGACCGGTGTTGAGGGGATCAAGTTGCATCCGCTTCATGTGGTTGAGGGTAGTACTCTTGGCAAAGCGTGGCAGGCGGGGCGCCTTGAGGTATTGACGCTGGAGCAGTATGTGGAAGCGGCCGTTGCCATGATCCAGCACACGCCGCCCGAGGTGGTGTATCACCGGATTTCGGCCTCCGCGCGCCGTCCAACTCTGTTGGCGCCAGCCTGGTGTGAAAATCGCTGGACGGCCATGGCGGACATTGCCAAAGCACTCTCATTGAATGGCCCGCAAGGTCACGCGTTGGGCAGACCCTTCATACTTCCTGACCTATAATTGAGCACCAGATTATTATTTTCACGTAAAACATAGGGTTATATAAAAAACTTCATACCCTAAACTATAGTTTTGGTACGTGCCGGTTGATATAGTGGTGCGCCATAATAAATGTCATTATCAATTAACTCCGACATTCACCCTGATTGCAGTGTTAGCATGGTGTTGATGAGCCGATTATTTTTACCAATAACGAATCATGCCGCCATTGCTGCTGTGCCGGGAAATTGGGGATGAGTGTCGCGATCTATCTGGACAGGTTTATCCCCTGATCAGTCTCATCAGCGGGAAGGCCACTCGGTTTTAGCGTGGCTATAGCAGGGAAATATGAGCGATGAACGCTCCTATCTACCTCATTTATGCAGTGACAGGATGCTATGCAAGCAGAAACAAGTCGTATTGATGAGTTATTGGAGTGTCTGGTCTTCTTGACCCGTTTTTATGGTGTGCCCAACAGCCAGGATGCCCTGACGACCGGGTTGCCACTGGTCTCCGGACGCCTGACTACCGCACTCTTTTGCCGTGCTGCCGAGCGGGGCGGGTTATCCGCCCGTGAAGTGATACAGCCACTGGCCGATATTTCTCCCTTGCTGCTGCCTTGTGTATTGCAGATGCGCAGTGGTGGCGCCTGCATTTTGCTGGAGTGGAACGAAGATCGCAGCCAGGGGAAAGTGATTTTCCCGCAGGCCGGTGATGCCGCGCAATGGCTGACTGCAGCCCAATTGGGTGATGAGTATCTGGGACGCCTCTTCTACGTGAAGAAGCAGTTCAAGTTTGACGAGCGCTCGCCCAAGGTACTGGAAACCCGTGATGGACACTGGTTCTGGAGCACCTTGTTCGAATCCCGCGGCATCTATCGCGATGTGCTGATCGCCTCCATTCTGATCAACCTGTTTGCCATCGCCAGTCCGCTCTTTACCATGAACGTTTATGACAAGATTGTGCCCAATCTGGCGTTTGATTCGCTCTGGGTGCTGGCGGTCGGGGCCATGGTGGTCTTTACCTTCGATTTTGTGATGCGGCAGTTGCGTAGTTACTTTATCGACATTGCCGGTAAAAAGTCTGATGTGCTGCTGTCCGCCAAGATTTTCGCCAAGGTGATGGGCATGAGGATGGAGTCTCGTCCCGCTTCCACTGGCGCGTTCGCCAAACATCTGCAGGAATTTGAATCGGTGCGGGAGTTTTTCACCTCCGCAACGGTTTCTACTCTTATCGATCTCCCTTTTGCCGTATTCTTCCTTTTTATTATCTGGATGTTTGCAGGCGTAATGGTGGTGGTTCCCATCGTCGCCATGCTGATCCTCATCGCCTACAGCTTCTATATTCAAGAGCCCCTCAAGCAGTCCATCGAAGAGGGTTCACGCCTTGCGTCCCAGAAGAACGCCAACCTGATTGAAAGTATTTCCGGGCTGGAAACCGTCAAGATTTTCGGCGCCGAGAGCATGTTCCAGCATCGCTGGGAGCAGGCCGTCTCCCATATTTCCACCTGGGGCGTACAGACCCGCCGCATTACCAACTCCATGTCCTCGCTGGCCAGTTATATCCAGCAAGTGGTGACGGTCGGTCTGGTGATCGTCGGTGTTTACCAGATTTCGGAAGGCTTGGTCACCATGGGGGGCATGATTGCCGCCGTGATGCTCTCCAGCCGCGCCATTGCGCCCATGGTGCAACTCTCCGTGTTGTCGACCCGTTATAACCAGGCCAAGTCAGCACTGGATATTCTGGAAAAAATCATGCAAACCCCAGGGGAGCAGGAGGAGGGCAAGCAATATATCCATCATCCGGTGATTGCCGGTCGAATTGAATTCGAGAATGTCTCCTTCAAATATCCCGGCATGGAAACCAGCACCCTGCACAATATCAATTTGCGCATTCAGCCGGGCGAAAAGGTGGCGATTATCGGCCGGATTGGGGCGGGTAAAACGACCCTCGAGAAGCTGTTGATGGGACTGTATCGACCGACCGATGGTTCGGTACGTATCGACGGCTTTGAACTCGATCAACTGCCACCAGCGGTGATCCGTCGCAATATCGGCTGTGTTCCGCAAGATGTCATTCTCTTTTTCGGATCGGTGCGGGACAACATCATGCTGGGTAATCCGCTGGTGGATGATGTGAGAGTCTTGCGCGCCGCCAAGCGGGCGGGTGTCACCAACTTTACCAACCGGGATCCCAACGGGCTGGATCGGCAGATAGGCGAGGGGGGGCGTCAGCTCTCCGGTGGCCAGCGTCAGTCGATCCTGCTGGCTCGCGCCCTGCTCAATGACCCCCCCATTCTGGTGATGGATGAGCCGACCTCCAACATGGACAACCAGTCCGAGATGCAGGTTAAGCAAGAGCTCGCCAGACTGGGCCCGGAAACCACATTGATCCTCATCACTCACAAAACCTCGATGCTGGATGTGGCATCGCGAGTGATCGTCATCGAGCAGGGGCAGATCGTTGCTGATGGCCCCAAAGAGGTGGTGTTGCAGCAGTTGAAGGAAGGCAAGGTGCGCGTGCAGGAGGTGTCCCATGGTTAAGGGGCTCATGGACTGGTTCAAGCGCAGCAAAAAGACGCCTTCCGGCGAGGTATTGCCAGCACCCGAGCATCTGGAGTTTGTCGATGACGGCGCGGCAGCTGTACTGCTGACCACGCCGACCGGAGCTCGCATCCTGTTGTGGTGCTGCTTCCTCTTTTTCATGAGTGCCATCGTCTGGGCGGCCTGGGCCGAACTGGATGAAGTCACCGTGGGTCAGGGCAAGGTTATTCCGTCCCGTCAGCTGCAGGTGATCCAGAACCTGGAAGGGGGGATCGTCAAAGAGATCTTCGTCAAAGAGGGGGACATCGTCGAAAAGGGGCAGCCGCTGCTGCGTATTGATGACACCCGTTTCCGCTCCGACTTTAGAGAACGGGAGCAAGAGGTGGTCACCCTCAAGGGGGATGTGGCCCGTCTGCGCGCCGAGATGGCCAGCGTCGAGGTGAAAAA
>NZ_JBFODV010000174.1:0-21553 GCF_040908495.1 Aeromonas sp. R1-1
GTGAAGAGGGCCCTGCCGACTACATCTGGCAGGCGATCAACGAGCTGAAGGTATGCCGCATCGATCACGGGGTGCGCTCGGCAGACGATCCCGAGCTGCTGCGCTATCTGGCCGATACCCGGCTGCCGCTCACCGTCTGTCCCCTCTCCAACACCCGGCTCAAGGTGTTCGGCAATATGGCCCAGCACAATGTGTTGCGGCTGTTGGAGCAGGGGCTCTGCGTCACCATCAACTCGGACGATCCCGCCTACTTTGGCGGCTATATGAATGCCAACTTTGTGGCGCTGGCCGATGGCCTCGGCGCGACCATGAGTCAGCTCTGTCGCTTGTCGCTCAATGCCGTTGAGGCGAGCTGGCTCTCTCTGGCCGACAAGGCGCGGCTGACCCGGGAGATCCGCAGTTATGCCGCAACTCACGGGGTGATCCTGTATTGAGTCAGGCGCCAATGAAGTCGAGATGAGATGCACTAGATATAAAGAGAGGCCCGTCATCACTGGCGGGCCTCTCTTATTTCAATGGCTGGTGTGGTTGCAGAAGGAGGGCTGTATTACGCCACTCGCACCAGAAACTTCTCGCCCTGTCCTTCGCGCTTGAAGCGCTCGAGCAGGGTAGGCAGTGCCTCAAAGTCGCCCACCACCAGCGGCGGCAGGGTCAGTTCGCCGCTCGCCATCTGCGCCATCATGGCGACACCGGCGGCCACCAGTCGGCTCCACTGCTTGTCGGTGCCAAAGGCGTGCTGGGCGCCCAGCGCAATCTCGTGCAACGAATGGCAATGGGCAAAGGCGGGCAGCGGATTGTGCGGGATGCGCCCGAGCACAGTCACCATGTGACCGTAGTAGCCAAGGGCGGGCAGCAGGCTCTCTGCCTGTTGGCTGGAGACCAGATCGATGATCCCCTCGAACGGCTCGTTGCCGTTGGCAGTCTGCAAGGTGGCCAGCCAGTCGGGATCCCGATAATCGGCCACCCCCTGCACACCGATCTGTTTGAGCCAGTGATGGTGGCGTGGACTGGCGCTGGCAAAGACCCGCGCTCCTTGCTGGAGGGCGAGCTGCACCGCAAAACGGCCGACGCTGCTGCCAGCACCTGTGATGAGCAGCGCTTCCCCGTGCAGGCGCGGCAACTTGGCCAGCGCCTGCCAAGCGGTGAGGCCGGGACAGGGCAGGGCGGCGGCTGCCTCGTCACTCAGGGCATCGGACACCGGCAGCAGGGCACGGGCGGGTACTCGGGTGTGGCGGGCAAAGCTGCCGTGGTGGCGCAGGTCGGTGTGATAGGCGACCCGGGCACCGAGACGCAGATGGCTGACGTTGGCGCCGAGGGCCACGATAGTGCCCATGCCATCGACACCGGGCACCTGACCGTCCTGCCAGTTGGAGTGGCCATATTCGATCAGCTTCCAGTCCACCGGGTTGAAAGCGATGACCCGGTTGGCTACCAGTACCTCGTCAGGGGCGAGCGGTGCCAGGGGCAGATCGGCGAGGGTAAGCTGGGTCGGTTCACCGGGGGCATGCCAGCACCAGGCTTGGGTGTGATTCATGATGACTCCTTGTGAAAGCGAGGGGAGAGAACAACGAGGTCATTGCAACAGCAATACAGAGAAACTGCCACTGCTGCGAATGGGTAACAATACGACAGGCCCCAACCTGTGGGGCCTGCGTTACGTGGCCGGTTGGCCATCGACAATCAGCGGCTGGCTGCTGCGTCATCGGCCTGATAGGCGGGGTAATCGGTCAACCCCTTCTCGCCACCGCCAAACAGGGTGGCCGGATCGTGGGGGGCCAGCGGATAGCCGTGGCGCAGCCGGTTCGGCAGGTCCGGGTTGGCGACGAAGGGGCGACCAAAGCCAATCATGTCGGCCCAGCCCGCTTCGAGGGCGGCGCGGGCGCGATCACCATCATATTTACCGGCGTAGATCAGGGTGTTGGGGAAGGCATCCCGCAGACCCTGCTTGAAGTTCTCCGGCATCAGGGGGGCATCGTCCCAGTCCGCTTCGGCGATGTGCAAGTAGGTGACATTGAGCTGGCCCAGCAGGCGGGCGGCGGCCAGATAGGTCTCCTGCGGGTTGGCATCGACGGTGCCGTTGAGGGTGGTGAGCGGCGCAAGGCGCACCCCGACCCGGTCAGCCCCGATCTCGCTGCAGACCGCTTCGGTCACCTCTTTGAGGAAGCGCAACCGGTTTTCCAGCGATCCGCCATAACTGTCGTTGCGGGCGTTGGATTCGGAGTCGAGGAACTGGTTGATGAGGTATCCGTTGGCGGCGTGCAGCTCGATGCCGTCAAAACCGGCGCTGATGGCGTTGCGAGCCGCCTGACGGAACTGGCCCACCACCGCATCGATATCGGCCTGGGTCATGGCGCGCGGGGTGACGGTCTCGACAAAGCCCGGCGCATCGCTGCCGTTATCGACGAACACCTTGACGCCCACTGCGGGCAGAGCTGAAGCGGAGATGGGCTGGGCGCCGCCGATGTTGTCCGGATGGGTGACCCGGCCCACGTGCCAGAGCTGGGCGAAGATGGTGCCCCCCTTGGCGTGTACGGCATCGGTCACAAGCTTCCAGCCAGCGATCTGCTCGGCGCTGTAGATGCCTGGCGTCCAGGCATAGCCCTTGCCCATGGGGTCGATTTGGGTGCCTTCGCTGATGATCAGGCCCGCCTCGGCGCGCTGGGCGTAGTAGCTCGCCATCATGGCGTTAGCCACATCACCCGGCTGACTGGCACGGGAGCGGGTCATGGGGGGCATGACGATGCGGTTGGCAAGGTGCAGCTGGCCGAGGCGCAGCGGGCAGAACAGGTGATCGTGGCTCATCTTGAGTTCCTCATGGTGGAAGTGAGGCCACTTTATGCCGCCATCTTGTTGTGAAAAAGAGGGGTAATTGCACAAGAGAATTGTGCTTGATGCAGCAATCAGCACAAACCGCCGGGAAAGGAGGCGTTGAGGCATAAAGCTGAAGCATAAAAAAGAGGGCCGTCTGGCCCTCTTCTGTTTTCTGCTGGTGGCAGGCTCAAGCCGCGGCGGGCATCACTTTCACCCGCTCGATGCGCCGCTCGCTCACCTCGATCACCTCGAAGTTGAGCTGCTGCAGTTGCAACTGCTGACCCGAGGTGGGCAGAGTGCCGAAGTGGGAGAGCAGCATGCCCGCCAGGGTCACGTATTCATCGCTCTCGCTCACCAGCCCCTCGTGCTCCAGCACCTGCTCAACATGGTGGATGTTGGTGCTGCCGTTGATCAGCCACCCTTCGCCATCGCGCACGATATCCGGGGTTTCGTCCTCGTCCGGCAACTCGCCGACGATGGCCTCCAGCAGATCGTGGGTGGTGACCAGCCCCTGGATCACGCCAAACTCGTCGGAGACCAGAATAAGGCTTCCCTTGGCTTTGCGCAGCTCCGCCAGCAGACGGATCACGTTGATGGTCTGCGGCACGATAATGGGATCGTTCTGCTTGGCCAGTTCGCTCAAGGATTGCCCTTCGTTCAAGGCAAACAGCAGGTCGCGCGCCTTGACCACTCCGATCACCTCGTCCAGATCCCCGTCACAGATGGGGAACAGGCTGTGGGGCTCGCGCTGCAGCAGGGCGCGGATCTCGTCGCTGGAGTCGTTGATATCGATCCAGGCCATCTCCGAGCGCGGGGTCATGATGGTGCGAATGGAGCGTTCGGCCAGCGACAGTACGCCGGTCACCATATAGCGCTCCTCCTCGCCAAAGCTCACCGGCGCTACGGCCGGGGCATCCAGATCGTCATCCGGCTGATCCTGATAGGCCTTGCTGCCCATCAATTTGAAGATGGCGGCGGTGGTGCGCTCGCGCAGCGGCTGTTTGGATTCGTGACGCATGGCGCTGCGCTGGGCCAGCTGGTTGAAAAACTCGATCAGCACCGAGAAGCCGATGGCCGCGTAGAGGTAGCCCTTCGGAATGTGGAAGCCGAAGCCTTCTGCCACCAGGCTGAAGCCGATCATCAGCAGGAAGCTCAGGCAGAGCACCACCACGGTTGGGTGGGCGTTGACGAAGCGGGTCAGCGGTTTGGAGGCGAGCACCATCACCACCATGGCGATGGTCACGGCGGCCATCATTACGCCAAGGTGCTCCACCATGCCGACGGCGGTGATGATGGAGTCGAGCGAGAAGACCGCATCCAGCACCAGAATTTGGGCGATCACCACGCCAAAACTGGCGTAGGCGCCGACCGGGCCGTCATCTTGGGGTTTGGCTTCCAGCCGCTCATGCAGCTCGGAGGTAGCCTTGAACAGCAGGAACAGGCCGCCCCCCATCAGGATCAGATCCCGACCGGAGAAGGGGTGATCCCACAGGTGCAAAATCGGGGTGGTCAGGGTGACCAGCCATGACATGACGCTCAAGAGCCCAAGTCGCATCAGCAGGGCCAGCGACAGGCCGATGACGCGGGCCTTGTCCCGTTGGGCGGGGGGCAGTTTTTTCACCAGAATGGCGATAAAGACCAGGTTGTCGATCCCCAGCACGATTTCCAGAATGATCAGGGTAAACAGACCGATCCAGATATGGGGATCCAGCAGCAATTCCATTGTGACGACCTCAATAAAAACAGACAGAGCAAACAGTGATCACGGCGCAAGATGGCCGCAGTAACAGCAAGGCAAAGGTGTTATTCAGAGGCGCTGATTAAGCAGAAAAAGATAGGCTTTGACAGAGAGAGACGAAGGGCAACTTCGGGGATTGTCCATGATGGGCAATAAAACCTCGGGTGAAAAATGAGCCCTGATGATAGCGGCTGGCGCCAATTTGGCAAGAGCAGTGTCAGCGTGGCGTGATGGGGTTGTGATGCGACAGGGGAGGCGGCGGTGCCGCGCTCCCCCGTGCGGTCGTTACAACCAGCGCTTTTCGCGGGTGAAACAGACCGAGAGCCAGGCATCCCCCAGGGTATCGCCAAGGCGAGACCAGAGCTCCTGACGCAGTGCATCCTGACGTTCGACGGGCCACTCCTGACCCGGCGCCACCAGAATGTTCAATTCCAGATCGAAGCGGCGACCGCTTTTGGCCAGATGGCTGTAGCACTCGATGCCGTGGCGCTGGCGCAGCGCCTCGATCTCCTGCTCGACTTGCCGTGGCACATCCCCCTTGGGGGCGATCTTCAACACTTCCCGCAGGTTGCGGCCGAGCACCTTGATGGGAATGAGAGTTGCGCAGAGGGCCAGCAGCGAGACCAGCACCGGGTCTATGTAGCGGTTGTATTGGCCGTAGCCGATGGCATCAAGGCCGATGGCGACCACAAAGCCAATCAGCAGGGTGGCGCTGAGCAGGGTATCCACCAGCCACTCCTTGGAGTCGACCCGCACCAGCTCGGAGTCTACCTGCTCGGCGACCTGGGCTTCGATGCGATAGATGATGGCGCAGAAGAAGGTGGAGACGGCGGCATAGATGAGGGCGTGGCCGAGATCGATCTCTCGTCCTCCCTCCAGCAGGGTGGTGATGCCGCTATAGAGAGCGCCAAGGCAGAGCAGCAAGATAATGGCGCCATTGATGACGTTGGTGATGGGCTCGAAGTGGGCGTAGCCGTACTGGAAGCGCGCATCGGAAGGGCGGGTAACGAGATAGGCGGTAACAAGACCGAGGCCCGTCATACCCATGCTGAACAGGGTGAAGATACCATCGAGCATGATGGCGTTGGAACCGACGAAGAGGCCGTAGCCGATGCCGAAGATGGCAAAGGTAATACAACCGAACAGCGACAGGGTAAGCGCCTGTTTTTCGGTGGTGACCAGCGTACTGATAACATGGCTGTGGTGAGCCATAAAAGTCCTCCTTTCAAATGGTGAATATTGCCAAGCGCAAGCGGTTTTCTAGCTGATATACTGCCCGCTCACATGTGAGCGGACTGGCCTGACTGCCATTGACAGGCGGCTGGCCAGTCGTTGTCGCCGGCGTGCCGGCATCAAGCAAAGGATGGGAACAAGGATTCATGATCCCGAGACTCGATTACCAGGACAGTTTGTCACCCGCAACCCTGCAGTTTCTTGAGTTGCTAGAGCGCAGCGCATTTCGTGGTGATATCGAAAAGTCTTATGCAAGCCGGTTGGCGATGGCGACGGATAACAGCGTCTATCAGGTAGTACCTCAGGCGGTTCTCTATCCGCGCAGTGCGGACGACATAGCAGCAATGCTCAAGCTGGCCGCAGAGCCGGCGTTCGCCTCCCTGAGTTTTTTCCCTCGCGGTGGCGGTACCGGCACCAATGGTCAGTCATTGGGCGGCGGCATTATCGTCGATCTCTCCCGTTATATGAACCAGATCATGGAAATTAATCTGGAGGAGGGGTGGGTGCGCGCCCAGGCCGGGGTGGTGAAAGACCAGCTCAACGCCTATCTCAAGCCCCACGGCTACTTCTTCTCGCCGGATCTCTCCACCTCCAACCGCGCCACCTTAGGGGGCATGATCAACACCGACGCCTCGGGGCAGGGGTCGCTGGTCTACGGCAAAACCTCGGATCACGTGCTCGGCCTCAAAGCCGTGCTGGAGAATGGTGACATCATGGCGACCGAGCCGCTAAGTAGCGAACGGCTTGCCGACAAGCTGGCGCTGGAGAGTCGCGAAGGAGAGATCTATCGCACCCTCTATCGCATCGGCAAGGAGCGCCGCGCCGACATCGAGGCGACCTTCCCCAAGCTCAACCGCTTTCTGACCGGTTACGATCTCAAGCACCTCTATCAACCCGATACCGACACGCTGGATGTGAGCCGGGTGCTGTGCGGATCTGAAGGGTCTCTCGGCTTTATCACCGAAGCCAAACTCAATATCACCCCCATCCCGCGTTATCGCACTCTGGTCAACGTCAAGTACGACAGTTTCCCCTCCGCCCTGCGCAACGCCCCCTTTATGGTTGAGGCCCAAGCGCTGTCGGTGGAAACGGTGGATTCCCGGGTGCTCGGACTGGCCCGCGCCGACATCATCTGGCATTCGGTGAAAGAACTTATTCAGGATGTGCCCGGCAAGGATCTGCAGGGGCTCAACATTGTCGAGTTTGCCGATACCGACGAGGCTGCGCACAAGGCCAAGGTGGCGGAGCTGTGCCGCCGTATCGACGCGCTGCTGGCCAAGGGGGAGGCGGGGATCATCGGCTATCAGGTGTGTGACCACCTGCCGAGCATCGAGACCATCTACACCATGCGCAAGAAGTCGGTGGGGCTGCTGGGCAATGCCGAAGGGCGCAAGAAGCCAGTGGCCTTCACTGAAGATACCGCCGTGCCGCCAGAGTCACTGGCCGATTTCATCATGGAGTTTCGTGCCCTGCTGGACGCCCACGGCCTCGACTACGGCATGTTCGGCCACGTCGATGCCGGTGTACTGCACGTGCGCCCGGCGCTGGATTTGTGCGATCCCGAGCAGGAGGTGCTGCTGCGCCGTATCTCCGATCAGGTGGTGGCGCTCACCGCCAAATATGGCGGCCTGATGTGGGGCGAGCACGGCAAGGGCTTTCGCTCCGAATACAGTCCCGCCTTCTTTGGCGAGCTGTGGGAAGAGCAGCAGCGGGTCAAGGGGGCATTCGACCCAGCGAACCGCATCAATCCGGGCAAGATCTGCATTCCCTACGGTAGCGGCGCCGAGCTGGTGTCGGTGGATGGGCCCAAGCGCGGCAAGTATGACCGCCAGATCCCGCTCGCGGTGCGCACCAGCTACACCCGCGCCATGGATTGTAACGGCAACGGTCTCTGCTTCACCTTCGAGACCGACTCCCCCATGTGCCCCTCGGTCAAGATCAGCCGCGATCGCCGCCACTCCCCCAAGGGGCGGGCGGGCCTGATGCGTGAATGGTTGCGTCAGCTGGCGGAGCAGGGCTTCGATCCGTTGGCGGAAGAGGTGGCACTGCAATCCGGTGGTGTGCGCTTCAAACAGCTGGTGGACAAGGTGCGCAACAGCTGGGCCAAACAGCGCGGCGAGTATGATTTCTCCCATGAGGTGATGGAGGCGATGGCGGGCTGTCTGGCCTGCAAGGCATGTACCAGCCAGTGCCCGATCAAGGTGGATGTGCCCGATTTTCGCGCCCGCTTTATGCAGCTTTATCACGGCCGCTACCTGCGTGCGCCGAAGGATTATTTTGTCGGCACGGTGGAGAGCTATGCACCGCTGCTTGCCAAGGCGCCGAAGCTGGTTAACTTCTTCCTCGAAAAAGAGTGGGCCCAGAAGGCGACCGAGAAGAGTATCGGCATGGTGGATGTGCCGCTGCTCTCGGTGCCGACCCTGGCCGAGAGCCTGCACGACAACCGTGCCCGCTATTTTGATCTGCCGGGACTGGAGCGGATGAGTGCCGAGCAGCGCAAGCTGGTAGTGCTGATAGTGCAGGACCCCTTCACCAGTTATTACGACGCCCCCGTGGTGCGCGACCTGGTGAAACTCGCCAGCAAGCTCGGCTTTCAGCCCTACCTGCTGCCTTTTAAACCCAACGGTAAGCCCCAGCATATCAAGGGGTTCCTGCGTGCCTTTGCCCGCACTGCAGCCAACAGCGCCCAGTTCCTCAACAAGGTGGCGGCGCTTGGCATTCCCATGGTGGGGGTGGATCCGGCCATGGTGCTCTGCTATCGCGACGAGTATGCCAAGGCGCTGGGGTCGGCCCGCGGTGATTTTCAGGTGTTGTTGCCGCAGGAGTGGCTGCTCTCGCTGCCGGCAGATCAACTGCCTGCTAGTGCCAACAAGGCAAAGAGCGAGGAGGGGGGCGAGCCCTGGTATCTCTTTGCCCACTGCACCGAGAAGACCGCCAAGCCCTCGACCCACGGCGACTGGAGCACCCTGTTTGGCCGCTTCGGGGCCAGCTTGCAGCCAGTCTCTGTGGGTTGCTGCGGTATGGCGGGCACCTATGGTCACGATGTCAAACAGGTGGAGAACTCCAAGGGCATCTATGGGTTGAGCTGGGCCGACCCGCTCACCCGCCTGCCCAAAGCGCGCTGTCTGGCGACCGGCTATTCGTGCCGCAGTCAGGTCAAACGGATGGAGGGGGAAAAGCTCAAACATCCATTGCAAGCCCTGCTGGAGCTGCTCTGATGCTGACGTTCCCCAAGCGGTTTCGGGTGCCGAAGGCCTATCGGCATCCACGTTTCTTGCTGTTACCCGCCACTCCCTCTCAGGCGGTGGTGGAGTTTGTCGCCATGTTGCGCGAGCGCGAGCAGCTCCATCAGCTGTTTCGCCCGAACGATCTCTGGCCCTCGGCCAATTTCAGCCTGAGCCAGCACGAAGGAGACCTGGAGTGGCAGCAGTCGGAGTTTCTGGCCAAGCGCTCGTTCGCCTATGGCCTATGGAGTCCGGATCGGGAGCCGCAATTTTTGGGGGGGGTTTATCTCTACCCCTCGGTGCTGCCGGAGGTAGCGGTGGAGCTCTTCTTCTGGAAGGTGGCCGAGGCGCCCATCACGGATGAGGAGCTGGAGATTCAGCTGCGCGACTGGCTCGCCAGGGTGTGGCAGTGGCCAGAACCCCGCTTGCCGGGGCGAGATGTGCCTTGGTCCGAGTGGCCCGGCGTTACCTACCCCTGGTGACATCCCGCTTAATGGCATGATTGTGTAACACGCAGCTCCGTGTCGGGGCTGCGTTGTTACCACGTCACCTGGTAACCAACAACTCACATAACCGAACCATTTTGCCGATGGAGGGCGTTTCACTCATATCGGTACGCATTCATCGCTAACATAAGGAGTCTGCTCGCAATGAGTCACGATATTGCGCCCATCTGGCGTAAACCCATGAGTCTGGAGGGGCTCAACGCCACCTCTCGCAACACCCTGATGGCCCACCTCGATATCATCTATACCGCTTTTGGCCCAGACTGGTTGGAGGCCACTATGCCAGTGGATCACCGCACCCACCAGCCTCTTGGCATGCTGCATGGCGGCGCATCTGTGGTGCTGGCGGAAACCTTGGGATCGATTGCCGCCAATATGGCGGTCGGGCCAGATAGCTACTGTGTGGGGCTGGAGGTGAATGCCAACCATCTGCGAGCTAAACGGGAAGGGGTGGTGACCGGGCGTTGCACGCCGCTCCATCTGGGAGCAACAACCCAGGTGTGGCAGATTGAAATTCGGGACGAACGTGAGCGTTTATTGTGCACCAGCCGACTGACCATGGCGGTGCTCAAACACAAGCGGGGCAAGGACTCCAGCGAGGAGTGATCTGCAATAACGCACTATGAGTGCAAAATAAGCAAGCCATACTCGTCAGATCCCTCTATAATTGCCAACGTCTTGAGAGGCTTATCACATTTTTCAAGACAGCAGAACAAAGTGGCGCTATAATCGCCGCCTTTTTGCTATTCCGCGGTGTTAGCCGCCTGCCTTAATCTGGAAGAATCTATGTCTGATACCGAACAACTGCCCCTTTTTAGTGAGCTTGGACTGGCCGCGCCTGTATTGAAAGCGCTGCAGGACGTGGGCTATGAGCGCCCGTCACCGATCCAGGCCGCAGCAATTCCCCACCTGATGGCGGGACACGATCTGCTGGGGCAGGCGCAAACCGGTACAGGGAAGACCGCTGCTTTTGCCTTGCCTCTGTTGTCTCGTCTGGAAGCTGGTAACCGCAACACCCAGATCCTGGTGCTGGCGCCTACCCGCGAACTGGCGCTGCAAGTGGCTGAAGCGTGCCAACGCTACGCCCACCACATGCCTGATTTCCACGTACTGCCCATCTACGGCGGTGCCTCTTACGAAACCCAGACCCGCGCCCTGCGTCGCGGTGCCCAGGTTGTCGTCGGTACTCCGGGCCGCGTGATGGACCTGATCCGTCGCAAGAACCTGGACCTCTCCGGCCTGAAAGCTCTGGTACTGGACGAAGCTGATGAAATGCTGCGTATGGGCTTCATCGACGACGTTGACTGGATCATGGAGCAGTGCCCGAGCACTCGTCAGGTTGCCCTGTTCTCTGCCACCATGCCGGAGCAGATCCGTCGCGTGGCCCAGAAGCACCTGAAGCAGCCCAAAGAGATCAAGATCGCCTCCAAGACTGCTACCGCGACCACTATTCGCCAGCGCTACTGGCAGGTAACCGGTCTGCACAAGCTGGACGCCATGACCCGTCTGCTGGAAGTGGAATCCTACGAAGCCCTGCTGGTATTCGTACGCACCAAGAACGCTGCCGAAGAGCTGGCTGGCAAGCTGGCCGCCCGTGGCCACGCTTGTGAAGCGCTGCACGGCGACATCCCGCAGAAACTGCGTGAGCGTACCGTCGACAAACTGCGTCAAGGCCAGCTGGATATCCTGATCGCCACCGACGTTGTCGCCCGTGGTCTGGACGTTGAGCGCATCACTCACGTAGTGAACTACGACATTCCGTACGACACCGAATCTTACGTTCACCGTATCGGCCGTACCGGTCGTGCCGGTCGTAAAGGCGAAGCCATCCTGTTCGTGGCTCCCCGCGAGCGTCGTATGCTGCGCGCCATCGAGCACGCAACCCGTCAGGCCATCGAGCCGATGAAGATGCCGAGCACCGAGGACATCAACCAGCATCGTCTGGCCAAGTTCAAAGAGCGCATCCGCGAAACCATGATGGGTGAAGAGCTCGAGATCTACCACAACCTGGTCAACGAGCTGATCGAAGAAGATTCTGCCGATCCGCTGGAGCTGGCTGCTGCACTGGCCAAGCTGGTACAGGGTGACCAACCGCTGCTGCTGGATGACTCCATTCCGGATCCGCTGTTCAACAACAGCAGCGATCGTGGTGGCTTCGAGCGCCGTGACTTCAACGACCGTGGCGGTCGTGATTTCGGTGACCGTGGTGATCGTCCTGCCCGTCGCATGCCGTCCCTGGAGCCGCGTCCGCTGAAAGACAACCCGGATGTGGAGATGGAGCGCTACCGCGTAGACGTGGGTGCCCATCACGGCGTCAAGCCGGGCCAGATCGTGGGCGCCATCGCCAACGAAGCGAATATCGAGAGCCGCTTCATCGGCAACATCGACATCGCTGATGACTTCTCCACCGTCGATCTGCCGAAAGGCATGAGCGCCGATGTACTGGAAGTGATCAAGAAAGCCCGTGTTTGCCAGCGTCCGCTGCAGATCACTCGCTACACCGAAGTGCCGGCCGGTGGCAACACCAGCAGCCGTCCGCCCCGTGGTGATCGTCCGTTCCGTGGCGACCGTCCTTTCAACAAGGATCGCCGTCCCCAGGGTGACCGTCCGTTCAACAAGAGCGGGGAGCGCCGTGAAGGTGGCTTCAACAAAGATCGCAAATTCGGTGGCAAGCGTCGCGAAAGCTGATTGCTGATCCCGTTATGAAGAAGGCCGCTCATTGAGCGGCCTTTTTTTTGTATCTGCGATAGGGACTGCACCGTCAGTTTTCCTGTGTGGGGGTCATATTTCTGTTCCATAACCCAAGTCGAGAGCCAAAGGGACATGAATATTTTCCGATGCAGTTGTGACATTCGGAGCCAGGATGCCATGCTTTTGGTGGCATTCGGGTACAGCCTGATGCTGGTTGCCTGTTGTGGTGAGCTGCTTGCCGCAACATTGTTTTGCATTGTGACTCTGCCGTTGTCATGTGGGTGGGCTGAGTGAAACCAATAAAACAAACAGTACGATACGGAGGTCTATCATGGGTGGATGGCTTGGCAGGATGCTGCTGTTATCCGGCTGTCTCGTTTCTGGCATGGTGTTGGCTGATGATCCCTTCCTCAAGATCAAGGGGGATGGCTGTTGCCATGGTAAAGGGGAGGTCGTGTTGACCCGGGCCGAGTTTGAGGCCTTACCTCAGACAGAGGTCAAGACCCAGACCCCCTGGACCGAGGGGGATCACACCTATCGTGGCGTGCTGCTGCGAGATCTGGTCAAGATGTATGGTCTCAAGAGTGGGGAGGTCAAGGCGGTCGCCATCAATGACTACTGGGCGGCTGTGCCGCTGGAAGATGGAGATAAATATGCGGTACTGCTGGCCGAGAAGCAGGATGGCAAGGCGTTGACCCTGCGCAACAAGGGGCCGCTCTGGATCATCTATCCCCTCTCTGATCACCCGGAGCTGAACAAGGAGCTCTATCACAGCCGGATGGTGTGGCAACTGACGGCGATTGAGAGCAAATAAGATGCTGCGCGGCAAGTTTCTAAGCTTGAGCCTGATGGTGACTGCCTTTTTGGGGGTTGCCATCTGGTCGGTCTGGAACTATGACCGTGCTTTTAATGCTGTGACCCGCTATACCCAACTCTCCGCCTGGGCGTTGGCGCAGCTGGAGTTGGAAATCCATGGCTTTGATGAAGCGCTCTCTCTCTATCGTACCGGTTCGACCAGTCAGGAAGAGATGAACAAGCGCTTTGATATTGCCTGGAACCGGCTCGATGTCTTCCTGCACGGGGAGGAGGCCAAGCCTGTGCGAACCCGCTTTGGGGCTGAACAGGCAGCAGGCAAGATCATGACTCTGTTCGAGAAGTATGAGCAGGCCGTGGTCAGCGGAGAGCGAGATTCAAAAGAACTTGCTCGTTTTGCCGAGGAGTTGGCTCGGGATCTGGCTGCGATCCGCGATGTGATGGTGAAAAATTTCACCGGTCCATCCGCTATTGCCCAGCGGGAGGTACTCAACTCGTCGCGTATCCAGAACTTCTTCATTCTGGCTTTCTTGATGTTGGCGACCGTGGTGATGCTGCTGATGCTGTTTCGCGAAGTGCGCCACCAGCACTTTCTGGCGTGGAATGATGCGCTAACCCGCTTGCCGAACCGGGCCTCCTTGATCAAACACCTCAAGCAGCTGACGGGACATAAAGGGGGGCGCAGCAGCGTGACCGTCTGTCTGGTGGATCTTGGCCATTTCAGGGAGGTAAATGACAGCCTGGGCTACGAGGTGGGGGATGCATTGCTGACGCAACTGGCCGAGCGGATCCGCGCGGTATCGGTTGACGGTCTCTTTGCCGCCCGTACCGGTAGCGATGAGTTTGCCATCATTATTTCCGGCGTTATGCCCACCTATTTGCGCTTTCCATTTCTGGAGCAGCTGCGTAACGAACTTGCCGGGCTCGCCTTGGCGACTGATCCCGCCCACCGGGTGCGGGTCTTTATGGGGGTCAGCCAGTACGTGCGACCGGTACACACGCCGGAGGAGATGCTGTTGTTTGCCGATATCGCCCTCGACAGTGCCAAGCGCAAGCGGCTGAATCGTTACGTGGTTTTCTCCAGCAGCATGTATCAGCACTATCTGCGTAACCGCCGTTTGTCGACCGAGTTGCGCGAGCTGATCCAGCACCACAGCAATTTGCAGTTGAGCCTCTACTATCAGCCCATTGTCCGTGGTCAAGGTAGGGTGCGACTGGGGGCTGAGGTACTGATCCGCTGGAATCACCCGGAGTACGGGTTTATTCCGCCCCTCGATATCATCTCGCTGGCGGAAGATAACGGGCTGGGGGAAGCGCTCGGGTTATGGATCTTCCGGCGCTTGCAACATGATCTCGCCACTTTCCCGAGCGACTTGATTGAACCGCTGGAGATCTCGGTCAACCTCTCGAGTTCCATGTTCACTATGGGGTTGCCAGCCCAGCTGGATGAGAACATGAGAGAGGGGCCGCTAAGCCTGCAACAGCTGATCGTCGAACTGACCGAAACGATTGCTCTGGATGATATCGAGCTGAGCAAGCAAATCATCGACACCCTGCGTCAGATCGGAGTGCGGGTGGCCCTTGATGATTTCGGTACCGGCTGGTCATCGTTCTCCTATTTGCGGGAACTTTATTTCGACAAGCTCAAGATCGACCGCTCATTTATCACGGCCATCGACAATGACACCCGTCAGGCGCTGTTCGTCGAGGCGATCACCAGCCTCTCTCATCAACTCGGTGTGCGGGTGGTGGCGGAAGGGGTGGAAAACAACGATGAGCTGAAGGCGGTGCTGAGCATAGGGGTGGATGAAATTCAGGGCTATTTCTACTCGAGGCCCTTGCCACTACAGGACTTTCTGCTGTTCTGCCATCGCTACTTTATCAATCGGAGCATCATGCAGGAGGTTGCGCTGGGTTAGCGAGCGGTGCCTTTTCACCGTCACCACAAGCTACCGTGCTGTTGTTCATCTAGTCGAATACAACAAGAAGGCGACCATCAGGTCGCCTTCTTGTTGTGCATTGTGACGTGCAGAGTTCGCAGCCCGAGGGGCTATCAGAGCACCATGGCGGCAATCCAGCCGAAGATCACCAGCGGGATGTTGTAGTGAATAAAGGTGGGCACCACGCTGTCCCAGATATGGTCGTGCTGGCCGTCGGCGTTAAGGCCTGAGGTGGGGCCCAGCGTCGAGTCGGAGGCCGGTGAACCCGCATCCCCCAGCGCGCCAGCGGTACCAACCAGTGCGATGATCGCCATTGGTGAGAAGCCAAGCTGCAGACAGAGCGGCACATAGATGGTGGCTATGATGGGCACGGTGGAGAAGGAAGAACCGATCCCCATGGTGATGAGCAGACCCACCAGCAGCATCAGGAAGGCGGCGATCCCCTTGTGCTGACCGATGCCGGAGGCGACCACCTGAACCAGAGAGTCGACCCCGTGGGTTGCCTTCATCACCGCGGCAAAACCGGCGGCGGAGATCATGATGAAGCCGATCAGCGACATCATGCGCACTCCCTGTGTGAAGGCATCCTGGCTTTCGCGAAACTTGATGACGCCGCCGCAGGTGAAGATGACAAAACCGGCCAGTGCACCCAGTACGATGCTGTTGGTCATCAGTTGCAGCCCCAGCGCCACGCCAATGGCCAGCAGAGCCACCCAGATGTGGGTAAGGTTGAGCTCGACCGCTTCGGGCTCGGCATCCAGGATCTTGGCCAGATCGTACTGGCGCGGTTTGCGATAGCTGATGAATACCGCAATCAGCAGGCCCAGTACCATACCGGCGACCGGAATGGCCATCGCCAGCGGGATCTGGCTGGTGGTGATGGGCACGCCGTTATCGATCAGGTTCTTGGCCAGAATGTTGTTGAGGAAGATGCCACCAAAGCCGACCGGCAGCACCATGTAGGTGGCGGTCAGGCCAAAGGTTATGACACAGGCCACCTGACGACGGTCGATCTGCATCTGTGCCATCACGTGCAGCAGCGGCGGGATCAGGATGGGAATAAAGGCGATGTGAACCGGGATCAGGTTCTGGGAGGAGATCGCCACGGCCAGCACGGAAGAGAGCAGAAGGGTTTTGACCCACATGATGCGGGTCGAGCTGGCATCCTTGCCCAACTGGTTGATCACCTTGCGGGCCAGCAGGTCGGTGATCCCGGAGCGGGAGATGGCAACCGCAAAGGCACCCAGCATGGCGTAGGAGAGAGCAATCTCGGCGCCACCGCCCAGGCCACCGCTGAAGGTGGTGAGGGTATCGGTCAACGACAGTCCACCGACCAGGCCGCCAGCAATGGCCCCCAGCGCCAGCGAGACCACCACATTGATCCGCAGCAGACTGAGCACCAGCATCAGCCCGACTGCGATAACAACTGGATTCATTTGATTTCCTTATAGTTTGTTATTGCTGTCTGTCATGTGAAGGGGAGTTAGTTTGCGAAAAATGTGACAAATGTCGAGAAAAAAATCAGTCAACCCCCTCATATCGCAGCAGCATGTGGCACAAGGTTGCTCAACATGAGGGTTTGTGACCTGTTTGTCTCCGTGGATCCCGTGCGCAGCGGTTGATAGTGACGTTGATATCGATTTCCGGTGCGCCGTGCAATCAATCATTTCCCCAAAAAAGCGAAGGCTGCCACTGGCAGCCTTCGTCCGTTTATTCTTGCCCCTCATCATCGGCAGAAGCATCGGTTGTGTCATCATCCGGATGCGCTGGCGGCCAACCCCCCATGCTCTTCCAGCGGTTAACGATATGACAGAACAGCTCTGTGGTGCGTTCGGTGTCATAGAGGGCAGAGTGCGCCTCTTTATTGTCAAACGGGATGCGGGCACTCTGGCACGCTTTGGCCAGCACGGTCTGACCCAGCGCCAATCCGGAGAGGGCTGCGGTGTCGAAGGTCGCAAACGGGTGGAATGGATTGCGCTTGAGGCCTGCACGCTCGGCTGCAGCCATCACGAAGCCGTGATCAAAGGTGGCGTTGTGGGCCACTATGATGGCGCGGCCGCAATCCTGCTCCTTCATCCCCTTGCGGATCCCCTTGAAGATCTCGGTCAGTGCCTCTTTTTCCGAGACAGCGCCACGCAACGGGTTGTAGGGGTCGATGCCGGTGAACTCCAGCGCGGCCTTTTCCAGGTTGGCCCCTTCGAAGGGCTCGACATGAAAGTGGAATACCTGATCGGGAACGAGCCAGCCCTGCTCATCCATTTTCAGGGTGTAAGCCGCGATTTCGAGCAGGGCATCGGTCTTGGCGTTGAACCCGGCTGTTTCAACATCGATGACGACGGGGTAAAAACCACGGAAACGGCCCTTGAGGGTATGAACTGCGTCGGTCATGGGATCTCGGTCGGGATAAAATGAGGCGGCATTATGGCAAAAAAGCACAGGCTTGTCCCCCCATCCCACGCAGTCGGCTGCGGCAAGGTGGCGCAGGATTCAATATCTGTGCAGCCACCAACGGGCGGCAATCAGCGCCGTGAGCGTGCCCAACAGGGCGCTGGCCAGCACATCAACCGGCCAATGCATTCCCATTACCATGCGCGACAGACCAACCCCCAGTGCCCACAACGGCAGCAGCCAGACGCCCGTGGGAGCGCGGGCCAGCCAGATCAGACCAAAGAACTGGGCCAGGCTGATGGCGGCGATGCTGTGGCCAGAGGGGAAGGCGTAGTTCACCTCGTCCTGCCAGTGGTGGCCGAGCCACTCTGGCAGGGCCAGCAGCTGGCTGGCGGCGTGAACCTGTTCGCTGCGCACATCGACGCTACTGGCGTAGAAGTGCTTGATGGCCGGGATCAGCGACTGACTCTCAAGCCAGAGCAGATAGGGTCTGGGCTCTTCGGTCAGGTGTTTGATCAGGCTCTTGAGCACCCAGTCGCTGGCAAGCAGGGCCGCCAGTGCACACCCCAGCGCAATGAAGGAGGCCCACTCCAGTCTCAGTTTGTAGCGAGTCAGCATCAGCAAGAGGGCGCCACTGACCCCGATCCCGGGAAGATCGACCATGCGGGTGAGGGCGTATGACCACCATAACCAGCCTGATTGCAGGGAGCCGGTCAGAAAAGGCTGCCAGGGCAGGGTGGCGAGCAGCAGCAGGGGCAGGATCAACAGAGCAGTGAATCCAAGCACCTGACTGCGGGTGAGTGAGGCGGTTGACGCTGGGAGCGGCGGAGCGTGTGGCGGCATGGTGGGTATGGGCGATCGCGAAAAAGAGGGGCATTGTGCCACCGAGATATGCCCGGACAAAGCCGAGCAGTCGGTTTGTTACCTCTGCTTACACATTTGTGGCGACATCCTCTGTTTGAACGGGCGGATGGAGTGGCTGCCGCGCAATGTGGTCCCGTTTCGTGCCGGATTGCATCACAGGCTGAAATCTCGGGCGGCTTTGCGCTAGAATAGCGCCCCCGTGGCGGTTGTGACCAAAGAGAGCCCGATGAAGATAGTCGTTGATGAGAATATGCCCCATGCCGTGGAGCTGTTTGCCGAATTTGGCGAGGTGATCGCCTTGCCCGGACGGCAGATGCAGGCCCGCGATCTGCTCGATGCCGATGTGCTGCTGGTGCGTTCGGTCACCCGCGTCAACGGCGATTTGCTGGCGACCAGCCCGAAACTCGGGTTTGTCGGCACCGCCACCATAGGCACCGACCATGTGGACAAGGCGCTGCTGGCAAGCCGCAATATTCCCTTCTTCAGCGCCCCCGGTTGCAACAAGTATTCGGTGGGGGATTATGTGCTCTCCGCCCTGCTGGTGCTGGCGGAGCGCTATGAACTCGAGCTCTCGGCCATGACGTTGGCGGTGATTGGCGCGGGCAATACCGGCGAGTGTGTGGCGGCCAAGGCCCAAGCACTCGGCATGAAGGTGCTGCGCTGCGATCCGCCCAGGGCGCGTAATACCCCCGATGCGGGCTTTGTCGATTATCAGACCGCCCTTGGCGCCGATATCGTCAGCTTCCATGTGCCCATCACCCGCGAAGGGCAGGATGCCACCTACCATCTGCTCGATGCCGAGCAGATTGCCGCCCGTCCTGCCGGGCAGATCCTGATCAATGCTTCCCGGGGCGAGGTGTGGGATAACCGGGCCCTGCTGGCACGCCAGCTGAGCGATAAGCCGTTGCGACTGGTGATGGATGTGTGGGAGAACGAGCCCGAGCCACTGGCAGCGCTGGTGCCCCATACCGAGATTGCCACCCCCCATATCGCCGGTTACAGCCTGGAGGGGAAGGCCCGTGGTACCTGGATGCTCTATCAGGCGCTCTGCCAGCAGCTGGGACGCCAGCCTCGTCAGGATTTGAGTCAGCTGTTGCCTGCCCCCGATGTGCAGGTGGTGATGCCGGGCCGCGCACCGGATCAGGCGTTGATCAAGCAGCTGGTGCATCTGGTTTATGACGTGCGTCGCGATGATGCCCGTTTCCGGGCCCGACTCGGCTTGCCCGGCAGCTTTGACGAGCAGCGCAAACACTACCCCGAGCGCCGTGAACTATCCTCCCTGCAGGTTGAGGGGGCGTTTGCCGACCAGGCGCTGGGCGAGCTGGGATTTGCGCTGTCACGCCCCTGAATCGGGGACTAGGAGTTGGAAGGTAACCGGAAGGGGTGAGCCATACAGGCTACCTCCACCCCATTTTTTACTGAGCTGGCGCAGATGCTACTGCGCCGGCTCAGCCATATCAGGCAGCGTCATCTCGCCGTGCGGGAGCCTGCCGACCATGGTGCCACCCGGCGCCATTGCAGCATTATCAGAGGAGAACAGAATGAGCCAGCAGTTTAACGTAGCGGTATTGGGTGCCAGCGGCGCCGTGGGTCAGGCGATGATCGAGATCCTGGAAGAGCGCGAATTTCCGGTAGCGACCCTCTATCCGCTGGCTTCCAGCCGCAGCGCCGGTGATACCGTGCGCTTTGGCGGCAAGAACCTCGAGATCCTCGATGTGGAGGAGTTTGACTGGAGCCAGGTGCAGATCGCACTCTTCTCCGCCGGTGCCGAGGTCTCTGCCAAGTGGGCGCCGATTGCTGCCGAACACGGCTGCATCGTCATCGACAACACCTCCTGCTTCCGTTACGACGAAGATATCCCGCTGGTGATCCCGGAAGTGAACCCGGATGCGCTGGCCGATTTTCGCAATCGCAACATCATCGCCAATCCCAACTGCTCCACCATCCAGATGCTGGTGGCCCTGAAGCCGCTGCACGACGAAGTGGGCATTGCCCGCATCAACGTGGCCACCTATCAATCCGTGTCAGGCTCCGGCAAAGAGGGGGTCAGCGAGTTGGCGGGTCAGACCGCTCATCTGCTCAACGGTCGTCCGGTTGAACCGACCCTCTATCCGCAACAGATCGCCTTTAACCTGATCCCGCAGATCGACAGCTTCACTGACAACGGCTACACCCGTGAAGAGATGAAGATGGTATGGGAAACCCAGAAGATCCTCGGCGATGCCAGCATTGCCGTGAATCCGACTTGCGTGCGGGTGCCGGTCTTCTACGGCCACGCCGAGGCGGTACACGTCGAACTGCACCAGCCGCTCGATGCCGAACAGGTCAAGGATCTGCTGCGCAATGCACCGGGTGTGACCCTGTTTGATGACGAAGGGGACTATCCGACCCCGGTGCGTGACGCAACCGGCAAGGATGAGGTGCTGGTGGGTCGGGTGCGCCAGGATATTTCTCACCCGAGTGGTATCAATATGTGGATCGTGGCCGATAACGTTCGTAAGGGCGCGGCGACCAACAGTGTACAGATTGCCGAGCTGCTGGTTCGCGACTATCTGTAAGGCTGGTCAGATGCCACAGATGCGCAGCAGGGAGTGCTGCGCATCCGGCCTGTGATCAAACCGGGGTGTGACCCATGCCGCACTCCGTCACTTCAAGATTCTGTTGCGATATCAACTGATTAAGTTTTTTCCTACACTCAGGGTCAAGTTGGGTGCTAAATGTGTCGGACTGCTGGCTTGCCAGGCGAGCCTGATTTATATTGAACCGACTGTTTTGGGGTAACTATCCAGATTTTTCAATGTGATAGGGCCGTCATACGAAGGAACGAATATGGGACATTCCCGCATAACATTGGCAACGCTACTCGCATTGGGTCTGCTGGGCACCGTCCAGGCTGAAGACTCGGCGCGGGAGCCTTTTTTTGTCGAGCTAAAAGGCCCTGACGAACCCGCACCTCCCGCCGTCAATTCCCAGCCGCTGGCGCAGCCGGTCGCCAGACCCGTCGCGCAACCGGTACGTGCAACCGCCCAACCGGTGGTGCGTCAGGTCACTGCCAATGCCGGTAGCTATGGCCCTGTTCGTCCGACCGATACCCTCTGGAGCCTGGCGAGCAAATATCGCCCCTCCAATCGGGTCAGCGTCTACCAGACCATGGTGGCGATTTACGAGAAAAACCCCCGCAGTTTTGCCGATGGCAATATCAACCACATTCTGGTGGGGTCCCGCATTCTGCTGCCGACTGCGGCCGAGGCGAGCGTCATCACCGATGCTCAGGCCCGCGCCAAGTTCCGTAGCGACAACGCCAGCTGGAAGGGGTTAAGCCCCAAATATCTGGCTGACAAGCAG
>NZ_JBFODV010000175.1:0-22714 GCF_040908495.1 Aeromonas sp. R1-1
GATAGAGCAGTTCGGCCAGATGCCAATCTTCCGGCGTATCGATATCGACCACCCTGTGTCTTGGCAGAATATGGCCGATCCCCTCTCCACCGACAGGGCTGATCCCGCCCAACCAGGCGGCCCGCGTCCCCCAATAGAACTGGCCTGCATCCTGATAGGCTGGCTCCAGATCCTGAGAGCGTTTCGCCATCTGCTCCGGCCAGAAGGGGGTGAGCCGGCCCTGCTCATCCATGCGCACGGCGCGCTGGATAGGGAAGCCGAATTCGGCCACCGTGTAGACGAAGGGGGCCTTGCTGGCGAGCAGGCGATCGTGGGCGGCGCGCAGGTCGGCCGCCTGGATCAGCGGCACTGTGGCATAGATGCAGCAGTAGTGCTTTGCCTGGATGCTGAGCTGGTCGAGTCGCTGGATGGTGTCGATCACCACAGGGGTCGTACCAGTGTGATCATCGGCGAGGTTGGCTGGCCGCAGAAATGGCACTTCCGCGCCCAGTTGACGAGCTACTTCGGCAATCTCCTCATCATCGGTGGAGACCACCACCTTGCTGAAACAGCCAGATTGTTGCGCCGCCTGGATGGCATAGGCGAGCATGGGCTGACCACAGAAGGGGCGGATATTCTTGCGTGGAATGCGTTTGCTGCCACCCCGGGCCGGGATAATGGCGATGGCCATGCGGTTTCTCCATCAAAAGCCGATAAGATATTAATGGCTGCATTGTAGCCCTTTCAACTCGCGCTTTGACAGTCACCTAGAGGCTGATATTCGATTGAACTCATTGATGGCAAAAGAGATAATCAAGAACCTCAGTGAGGTGGACGGTAATATGACGAGTTTGAAAGAGTTTGCTCGCTATGGTGTCAAGTTGGTGGCTCTGGCCCAAGATGATATTGAAATGGTGCGTCAGTGGCGTAATGATCCCAAGATTGCCAACCTGATGCTCGACAAGACCTATATCACGAGCGAGATGCAGCAGTGCTGGTTTGACCGACTGCAGCACGCCACCGATCAATTTTACTACCTGGTGTGGTTTAAAAACCAACCCATTGGGGTCGCCTCTCTTATCAAGGTCAATCGTGACGCAGGATGTTGCGAACCAGGCATGTATATCTATGTCGATGAGTATCGAAATAACATAGTGCCCTTCTGTGTTGCGTTCGCACTTAATGACTTGGCTTTTGAAGAACTGGGGGTGTCGCAGCTGTTTGGCAAGATTTTTGCCAACAATCAGCCATCCGTCCGTTTTCATGAGGCGTGTGGCTACCGTCACTATGAAACGCAAGAAGATGGTCTCGGTTTGTATATGCTCGAACCAGAACCCTATCTGGCTGCTCGGGCTCACATCGCTCGTTTTATAAGGTACTGATAATGCAACTTGAACAGTTATTTTCCGATGCCTTGGGTATTCCTGTTGAGCAGGTTTCCGATGTACTGAGTTATCAAGGGATCCCTCAGTGGGATTCGGTTGCCCATATGGGTCTAATTGCTCAACTGGAAGATCATTACGGCATCTTGCTGGATACCGATGACATCATTGACATGAGTTCGGTCGCCAAGGTTCGCGAGATCCTGAAAAAATATGGTGTTGAACTCTGATGAGCGGGTTGCTGCAAGGCAAAAAAGTACTTGTCACTGGAGCCGGTCGCGGCATTGGTTTGGCTATCGCCCGGCAGTTTGCCGCACAAGGGGCTGCCCTATGGCTAAATGGCCGTGATGATGTCGAGATTGCTAGGGTAGCAGAGGCTTTGCATGCCGACTTTGGAGTGTCCTGTTTGCCACTTTGCTTCGATGTGGCTGAGCCGAAGGCGGTCAAACAGGCTTTCCAGCGACTGTTTACCGAGACCCGTCAGCTGGATGTGCTGGTCAATAACGCCGGGATTCTGGATGACGCATTGATCGGCATGGTCCAGCAACAGCAGATTGAACGCACATTTTCGACCAACAGTTATAGCACACTTTATTGCAGCCAGTATGCGGCTCGCCTGATGCAACGCGCGGGGGGGGGCAGTGTCATCAACATGACATCGATTATTGGTCGGGTGGGAAATTCGGGCCAAGCTGTCTATGCCGGCAGCAAGGCGGCAGTGATCGGTATTACCCAGTCACTGGCCAAGGAGCTGGCTGCCAGCCAGATCCGGGTCAATGCCATTGCCCCGGGTTTTATTGATACCGATATGGCGCATTCCATCCCAGAAGAGAAGTTTGCCGAGCGAGTGGCAAGCATCGCCATGGGACGGATTGGCACGCCAGATGAAGTGGCCAAGGTGGCCCTGTTTCTTGCATCCGACTTGTCGAGTTATGTGACCGGGCAGGTGATTGGGGTCGATGGGGGGATGGTGATTTGAGCCAGCCTGATTTGTTGACGCATCTGGTTGAAAACAATGAGGAGCCCGCCTGGCGAGACCCGCAAGAGGGATGGCTCAGTTATGGTGAACTGGCCCGGCGTGTGGTGCAGTTGGCCACCATCTACCCTGCCGGTCGCCATTTGGTCTACCTGCCATTTGTGACATCTACCCTGCATCTGCTTCACTACTTGCTGGCCCTGCGTGATGGCCACGCCATCATGCTGGCCGATCCTGCACAGGATGCCCAGTTGCACCATGAGCAGTGCCAGCGCTTTTGTGTCAGTCTGCGGGTATTGGAGGATGGGGCAGTTGCGCATCTTGGCGATGCGCCCTCGCTTCACCCAGAGCTGGCCATGATGCTGCCGACATCGGGCAGTACCGGCTCCTGCAAATGGGTGCGATTGTCGAGAGCCAATCTTGATGCCAATGCCGCGGCTATCGCCGAATATCTGGCGCTGAACGGGGGTGAGCGCGCCATCACCTCGTTGCCACTGTTTTACTCCTTTGGTATGTCGGTGCTCAACAGCCATCTTTTGGCTGGCGCCTCTCTGGTGTCATGCACTGCCAGCCCCCTTGAGCGCCACTTCTGGGATGAGGTCAATCGCCATCAGGTCACCAGTGTGGCGGGGGTTCCGTTTACCTTTCAGATGCTAAACCGCTTGCGTTTTGACTGGGCCCGCTATCCCAGCCTGATGACACTGACCCAGGCGGGAGGACGACTTGAGCCAGCACTGGCAAAGCAATTTGCCGAACAGGCAGCTGCGCTGGGACGCCGTTTTTTCGTGATGTATGGCCAGACCGAAGCGGCACCACGCATCGCCTGGCTGGCGCACGATGAAGTGATGATTGCCCCGGATGCCATCGGCCGTGCCGTACCGGGCGGGCGTCTCTCTCTGCGTCATGAGCCCGGCTTTCCCGACGGGGAAGGGGAGTTAGTCTACCAAGGGCCAAACGTGATGCTGGGCTATGCGGAGCTCCCTGAAGATCTGGCTCGGGGGCGTGATATGGATGCGCTCTTTACTGGCGATCTGGCTCGTTGTGATGAGGCGGGCCGATTCTATTTGACCGGACGGCTCAACCGTTTCCTGAAGCTGTTTGGCAAACGGGTGAGCTTGGCTGAAGTGGAAGCCTGGTTGCAGGGGAGGGGCTATTCCTGCGCTGCGACCGGCATCGATGATCGCCTGCTGGTAGCCATCGAGGCAGACGCGTGCCCCAGTGATGCACTACAGCTGGAGCTGGCCCGCTGGCTGATGGTGCCGCCATCAAGCGTTCGCATTTATCGGCATCATTTGCCACGACGCAGCAATATGAAGATTGATTATCCTGCCCTGTTAACACAACTGGAGCAGCTATGAACAGGCTGTTTGATGCGCCGGTTTTCGGGCTGCCCCAACAGGAAAAAAGTGGGCTGCTCCTTGCTCGCCTGAATGAATTGACGCAGCGCCATGCGCAGGGGTGTCCAGCTTTTGCCAATATTCTGTCGGCGTTTGGTTGGGGGCAGGCTTCGACTTATCAAGAGCTTCCCTATCTGGCCGCCCGCTTGTTCAAATTGGACCAATGGCAGAGTGTGCCGCAAGAAGACGTGTTCAAGGTGCTCACCTCCTCTGGCACTACCGGAACGCCGTCACGCATTGTGCTGGATCGGGATACCGCCGCGTTACAGAGCAAGGTGCTGGTGAAGATCCTGCAAGAGTTTGTCGGCAAGCAACGGTTGCCCATGCTGCTGGTGGAGCAGCCTGCCCTGATTCAAAACCGCAGCGGCTTTTCAGCCCGCGGAGCCGGTGCGCTGGGCCTCTCCTTCCTTGGCCGTGACCATACCTATGCTCTCGATGAGCAGATGCGGCCCAACTGGCCGGTCATTGAGGCGTTTTGTGACAAATATGCGGGCCAGCCGGTCCTGTTGTTCGGCTTCACCTTCATGGTCTGGCAATGTCTGCTGGAGCCGCTACGTGAGCGAGGTCTGCAACTGCCGCTCACGCAGGGCACGCTTTTTCACAGCGGTGGCTGGAAGAAGCTGCAACACCTCGCGGTGGATAATCCTGCCTTCAAGCTGCGCTGCCATGAACACCTGGGGCTGAGCCGGGTCCACAACTTCTATGGCATGGTGGAGCAGGTGGGGTCGGTATTTGTTGAGTGCGAGCAGGGCCATCTTCATGCGCCTCTCTTTGCTGATCTGCTGGTGCGGGATCCGCTGACCCATCGACCGCTCGGGGTCGGCCAACCCGGCTTGTTGCAGGTGATCTCAGCCATTCCCCAAAGTTATCCCGGTCACAGTTTACTCAGCGAGGATCTCGGTGTGCTGTTGGGTGAGGATGATTGCCCCTGCGGCCGTCATGGTCGTTATTTTCATGTATCAGGGCGTCAGCAAGGCGCCGAGGTGAGGGGATGCAGCGACACTTTCCAGTGAGCCGATCAGATGTAGAAGATGCCATCTGGCAAGCGGGGCCAGAGGTCGCTTTCGTGGCTCCCGTCAGCGGTTGGCAAGGTTTTGTCATTGGCCCGTTGCCAAGCTTTGCGCCCGTCATCTGCGACTTTGTGGCTGCGCTCTCTGCACGTCTGCTGAAGGAGGGGCGAGAGAACCCGGATCTGGCCGCCTTTGGCTTTTGGTTGCGGCCGCGCCAGATTGAGGTACAGCGCAAACGCACGGCAGGGCGTGCACCCTTGGGGATGGTTTTTCATCTGGTCCCCTCCAACGTGCCGACCGTCGCGTTCTACTCCTGGATCATGGCGCTGCTGATGGGCAATGGGTCCGTGGTACGTCTCTCATCGCGCATCGACCCGGTGCAAGAGGCCATGCTGGCCATCCTGAACGAGCTCTTCTCTCTGCCCGAGTGGCAAGAGATTGCCTCCCGAACCCGTTTTATCCGCTATGACCACGACGAGGGCATCACCGCCTGGCTGTCGGCCCGGTGTCGCCTTCGCATTATCTGGGGAGGTGATGAAACCATCAGCCGGGTACGGGCTATTCCGCTCTCACCCCGCGCTCAGGAAATCGTGTTTCCGGATCGCCGCTCCATGGCGGTGTTGGATAGCCAATGGCTCGCCAACCTGGATGCTGCTGCGTGGCGGCAAGTGGTCACGGCTTTGCAACAAGACTTTACCCGTTTCAATCAACAAGCCTGCGCGTCCCCCACCACCATTTGCTGGTTGGGCACTCCCACCAGTGCGTTGCGTCGTTGTCTGCTCGAAGGGATCTTCGCCCCATTTGCAGATAATCCCTCCCTGATGATGGAACGCCTTATCAATAGTCAACAAAATGCCGCCTATGATGGCCAGATGAAGCTTGACACCTTCGCTGGCGTCACCTTATTGACTCCCACCGCCTCTTTGCGGCTTGCACATATCGGAGGAGGTACAGTCGCCGAATTTGTTGTCGATACCCTTGATGAGTTGCTGTTACAACCTTGGGATATGCAGACCTGTGTCTGGGTTGGGCCAGATAAAACGCGGCTTGAGTGTGAGCTACCGCTGTCGCCTTGCTGCCGTATCGATCGGGTGGCAAGTCCGGGACAAGCGCTGGCATTCGAATGGCTCTGGGACGGCATCGACATGCTGGTGGCCTGCAGCCGTCAGCTTGATCGTATTGAATAGTGGATGCCAGGTCACATAAATCAAGTCATATCAATGAATTAGCTTGGTCAGGCACGGCTCTTGCAGTAAATATTGTCATCAAGGGCAGGAAGGGTTGACAGAGACCGTGCGGTAGCCTTGTCCATTTTCTCCAATTCGCTTCTTTTTTACTCTACTTCTGGATCCTCTATGAAAGTCAGCGTACTGGTGCCGGTGTATAACCTCGGGCGCTTTATCGAGCCCTGTCTGCTAAGTCTGCTGGAACAGCAAACCAATTTCGATTTTGAGGTCATTGCCATTGATGACGGCTCGAGCGATGACTCCTGGTCCATCATGCAGCGGCTGGCACGGCAGTGGCCGCAACTCAAGGCACTACAGAACTCGCAGAATATGGGGTTGGCCAAGACCCAGAAACGCTTGCTGAGAGAGGCTACCGGTGAATACATCGCCTATGTCGACGGGGATGATCTGGCTCTGCCGGGCAAGCTGCAGAGCCAGGCCGATTATCTTGATTCGCACACTAGCTGCACGCTTTGCTACCACGAAGCTGAGGTGTTTGATTCTGATAGTAACGAAGTGACTTCTCACTATTCGCGCGATTACTACAACGCTCGTTATATCCCGCAGCAAGCACAAGCCGAGCATTTGATCCGCTATGGTTGTTTCCCGAATGCCAGCTCGATTGCATTCCGCCGTCATGGCCATTTACAGGAGGCGGTCGACGAAGGGTGTCGAATTATCCTCGATCACCCCTGGCATATTCTCAATGCTCTTTATGGCAAGGGCAGTGTCGATTTTATTCCAGTGGTATATGGCCGTTACCGGATCCACTCTCACAGCTTTGGGGGACAAACCAAGCGTTCGTCAGAACGGCGTGACCAGGTGCTGGCTGATCAACTCAGAGCCTGTGACAACGCGCGTCCATTTGGGATATCCGAATCGGTTATCGCGGCAGGCAAGGCGCACTACCGTTTCGCGACGGCACTCTATTTTCTCAAACAGGGTGATGTAGCGCGTTTCGAATGCTTCATCAATGAATCCGTGGTGGATGGCTGGTTCTTCGATGAGCGGCATCAATTGGCCTGGGAGAATCGTGCTCGACCCAACATTGTGGCTCAACTGCTTTTCGGGGTTTCTCAATGAGCTATCAGGCGATTGTCATCGGTGCTGGCCTATCCGGTACCGTCATGGCTGAACGAATGGCCAGCCAGCTCGGTTGGAAGGTACTTGCGCTGGAGCAGCGCGATCATATCGGTGGCAACTGCTTTGACGAGTATGACGAGCATGGGGTGTTGATCCATCGCTATGGACCGCACCTCTTCCATACCGATAACAAGGAAGTCTGGGATTACCTCTCGCAGTTTACCGAGTGGCTGCCTTATGAGCATCGTGTGTTGTCACGCATCGACGGGCAGCTGGTGCCGATCCCGTTCAACCTGACCAGCATCGAACGTTGCTTTCAGACCGACAAAGCCGCCGCCATGATTGAGGCCCTGCGTACCCGGTTTGGTGATGGTGCCAGAGTGCCTATTCTGGAACTGCGCAAAGAGGCGCATCCCCTGCTGGGTGAATTGGCAGATTTCATCTATCAGAAAGCCTTCGTCAACTACACCAGTAAACAGTGGGGGGTATCGCCCGAGCAGATCTCCCCCGAGGTGACGGCGCGAGTGCCTGTGGTGGTGGGTCGGGATGATCGCTACTTCACCGATTCCTGGCAGGCGGTGCCGACTGAAGGTTATACCGCCATGTTTGAGCGCATGCTCGCACACCCGCTGATTGACGTGCGGCTGTCTACCCCCATGGTGCAGCGTGTCAGATTGGATTGGCAGCAGAAGCAGGTGATGTTGGATGGTGTGCCTTTCGACGGTCCACTGATCTATACCGGTATGCTGGATCAGTTGATGTCGGCAGAAGGGAATTGCCTGCCATACCGCTCGCTGCGTTTTGAACATCGCCATCTGGCGCAAGAGCAATTTCAACCTGTCACCACCGTCAATTATCCGAATGAAGAAACCTTCACTCGGATAACCGAATTCAAGCATTTCAGCGGGCAACAGCATCCCGGCACCAGTATCGTGTACGAATATCCCTGTGACTATAAGCCTGAGCAGGGGGGAGAGCCTTACTACCCGCTGTTTACCGACTCAGCTAAGCAGCATTATCAGGCTTGCCGCGATGAATTGGCACAGTTCCCGCAACTGATAGCTTTGGGCCGCCTTGCCGAGTATCGCTATTTTGATATGGATGATGCCGTCGACAATGCGCTGCAACACTTTCGACACCTGGCTAAGCCGATGACAGGGAGATAAGCGTGATGAATTATCTATCGAAATTGGATGGAGCTCTGCAAGCGCAGCCGATCCGTGCCATTTCATGTGATGTATTTGATACCTTGATCTTCCGTCATGCCGGAACCGTCGAGCAATTCTGGCAACAGCTGGCATTACAAGCTTACCAGTTGGGTATTCTGTGCAATGACGATCCCGAAGCCTTTGTTGAATATCGTAAAGAGGCTGAATCAATGGCGCGGCGTCAGATGATGCAGCGAGAAGGTCACAGAGAGGTGCGGCTAGAGCACATCTATGCTTGCTGGTCCAGCGCGCAGGGGGAGCAGTTGGCCCAGCTGGAGCAGCAGCTGGAATACGACAACTGGTGGCTTAATCCGGTACTGGTCGATTGGCTGGCCAGCCAGCAACAGCGCGGCCTACCGATCGTGCTGCTTTCCGATATGTATCTGCCTGCCAGCCTGTTGCAGCGCTTCTTCAGTACCAAGGCTCCGCAGCTGTTGCTGCATAGGATCTATGTTTCTGGCGAATATCGTGCCAGCAAACAGGATGGGGGTCTGTATCAGCGCCTGCTGGCCGAGCAGCAATGGTCGCCCGCATCGGTTTTGCACATTGGGGACGACAAAATTACCGACCTGCAGATGGCAAAGGCCTCCGGGTTAAGCGCCTGTTATGTTGGGTTAGGGGATGATTACCTCGCGCAATTGAAGTACGAGCAGCGTCTGTTTCCTCTTGCCATCCCTGGATTGGAGCGGTTGCGGCGGCAATGGCGCTGGCTGAGTGATGGCTCGGCCAGTTCTGGAATAGCCAGTCATGTCTATGCGCCGGTTCTCTACGCTTTTGCACGCTGGCTCATTGTGCGTTGTCAGCAACAGGGGATCACCACGTTGTTCTGTCTGCTGCGCGAAGGTGATGTTATCGCACGTCTCGTGGCACAAATTCCCGGACACACGCTAACTGTCAAGACGCTGGCGGTCTCCCGTCGTTCCAGCTTTCTACCCAGCCGAGAGTGGTCGCTGGAGCTGTTGCATCCTCTCTGTCAGCGTCGCGGCTATACACTGGCCGAATTGCTTGAGGATTTGGGGCTTGAGTGTTCACCGGTGTGGTTCCAGCACCGGCTCTGTACCTTGTCTGCGCTGGTACAAACTCCACTCTGGCTTGAGGTGCTGAGCTGGTTGGAGACTGTCCAGCCGCAGATCGTTGCCCACTTGCAGCAACAGCGGCAGTGGCTGCTGCAATACCTGGTGCAACAGGGGGTAACAAACGCCCCTGAGATCGCCATACTCGATTGGGGATGTGGTGGCAGCCTGTTGCAAAATCTCCATCAGCTGGTAGGGCTAGATGATGTCACCTATTTCATGTTCTATGCCAGTCAGCGTGCGAGCCGGGTAGCGCTAAGCCAAAAACTGCAGATATTTCAGCCCGCATCATGCCAAGCATGGGCTCAGCAATTAGCTGCCTATCCTGAAATAAGCGAGATCTTGCTCAATGGTGCGCTCAGCTCGACCCGATGCTATCAGATAACGAATGATGGCCAGATCACGACCAAACCAGTTGCACAATCTGATGATGCGATCCTCGGTCGGCAATCGCGCGAGGCGTTTGTTGGCATCCTGCTGAGATGGGGTGAGCAAGCATCTGCAGCTGGCTGGATGGAGGAAGGGCCGTCACTCGCCGAACGTCACTATCTGGTGGGAATTCTCTATCGTCTGATTCTTTATCCTATGTGGCATGAAGCGCGTGAGTTGGCCAATTTATCGTTGCCAATGGCGCCGGGATGCAGCCAGCCACTGTTGCCACATAGCCGCGTGATCGGGCTTAAAGAACGAGTATGCAGCGGTGAGCAGGCATATCAGTTGTTATTGGATGGCACAGATCCGATTCTACGTAATACGGTTTGGTATCCTGGACTGGTAGCTCTGGCTTTCCCTGACCAATTACAGCAGTGCGGTGAGTTGGCTACCTATCAGGATGATGAGAAGGTTGCACCGTTGTTGTTACAGAAGTTACGACAGTCAGGTATTACCAAAACGGCGTTATATGGTGCTGGTGAATTGGGATTGAAAGTGTATGAGTTCCTTACTGCACATGGTATCAATATTTGTTGCGTGATTGATCGTCGGGCCTTGAATAGTTGTATTCGATTGGGTGAACATCAAGTAATCACGTTGGCAGAGGCCAAAAGACGGGATGTGGACTGTTTTACGGTCGCGTCACGGGCCTTTGCCAGCGAAATAAGTGCCGAGATCCGGCTGCAGTACAATGATAAAACTGCTGGCACTAATATTATTGTCTTCAGATAGTAATGTCGGTGTTTTATAAAAAAGTGAATCCATGAATTGAAAATAGTGATGTTTTCGTATTCATAATATCAAATTATTATAGTGTTATGACTGTTTTAGTCGTGCACTAAAAGGAGTTAAAATGACTAATTCAATTAAGGCACCTGGGTTGTTTCAGGTTGAACTGACTAATTATTGCAATATAGATTGTACCATGTGCGCGCGTTCAGCAGGTCTGAATAGACCTATAGGACACATGGACTTGGATCTTTTCAAAAAAGTTGTCGATCAATCCCGTGAATATAAAATGCCGATCCATTGGTTACATCATTTTGGGGATACCTTAATTTATCCTAAATTGCGTGATGCTCTACAATATTTCAAGGCCCATGGTTATGGCCCAGGAAATGTTTCTACTAATGCAATTTTATTGAATGATGACAAGATTGATATATTGTTGGAGTATGGTGGAAATGTACTATGTTGTATTGACACTATGGATCCAGATGCTTATAAAAAAATAAGAAACAATAATCATTTTGAAAAAGTAAAAGGTAATATTGAAAAGTTCATCGCCGAACGTGACCGCAGGAATTCTGATACCGTAATTACGATACAGTTTTTACGTACTGCGCATAATATGGATGAAGATTTGACCATTATGATGGACCACTTTGGCCAACATGATAATGTTCGATTTATAGAAAAACGTACGGACAAGCATCCTAAAGGTGGAGATATTACTATTGTAGCATTGGATGACGAATTTAATCATAAACGGACTTGCTTTAAGATTCGTTCGGAGTTGTGTGTGTTATGGACTGGCGAGTGTGTACCCTGCTGTTGGGATGCTGACGGAGAGCAGATTATAGGTGATGTGCGTGATGAATCACTAGCTGATATCTGGCTGGGTGAGCGACATAAAAAAATGCAGCAACAATTATATAAGGGCGAAGAAGGAGTGTTGTCGCTGTGTGATAAATGCACTGGTCCTATCAGCGATAATATTATGGGGTTGAGAGAACAGGTCAATGCCCATGCTTTACGTTGGATTGAAGAGGGGAAGACGGTTGTGCTTGCTGCCGCCAGCAAGGCTATGTTTGATTTGTACGAAAAAACACAACTACGGAACCTGAATGTAGCGGCTTTTTGCGATATTAATCCGGAAGGGAAAGTACCCCCTGTTAATATTCCAGTCCTCCCGTACTCAGAAATTGAAAGGATCAAGCCGGATGCGATACTAATTTTCTCTCCAGCCTACAGTACGGAAATATACTTCCAACAGAAACATTGGCGTGAAGAAAATATTGAGATAGTAGTTCTCGGTGAATTTCTATAATCTGGTATGATAGCAGGAGTACTTTATGCCTTTTTGTATGCAGAGCTATCTTGCTCCTATTCCCTCTGTGGTGCTGGATAACTATCAAAAATATCTTGCACCATTAAAAAATCAGGGTAAACGTATTGTATTTGCACCACATTGTGAACTGGTATTTAATCTGGTGTATCGTGGTTATTTCTGTCATTTCACAGTCCTTGGTGCCTTGGATAAAAATAATAAAAAAATTGGCAAAACAGGTAATGGTATTTTTGCTTATAGCTATGACAGTCTCACCGAATTGAAACCGGATATTGTTGTCGTAGCCAATACCCGCTACCACAATGAAATTGTGGTAGCCCTGCGTACAGTCGCAGAGGCGTTAAATTTTGAATTGGTTGATCTTTGTGAAGGTTACGAGCATACTGCATTTAGGCAGGAATTAGCTGAATTTCTGGACTGCAGGAAAATAAGCCAATTACGACCTGGTTGTATCGATGTGCCAGCAACAATTACCGATACAGATGTGATGGCCGTCGAAATTGTAATTGAGACAGGTTGGGGGTTAGGTGATAAATTGTGTGCACTGAGTGCTGCTCGTGAATTTGCACGCCGTAATCCCAATCTGTCGGTTTATTACAATACCTTACCAGAAATTGTTTCAGCCTATAGTGATGAACTTTTGAAGTTGGGCTCTGGGGCCTATCCTTTGCCGGAAAATTATGCGCTGTTTCATAGAGAAAAGGATTCATCGCCAGCAGCAAATTATTTAGGCTGTTATTACCTTGGTTTAGGTATTAATTTTTATTCTAATCCTGGGCTGGAGTTGCCCGCGGTACCACCTTGTGCCGGATTAATGCCCGATAGTTATATTGCATTACAGCCTACGGCTAATTGGGCAAGTCCGAATCTTTCCTTGGATAATATAAAAAGAATCATAAAGAGCGCCCCTTTACCTGTTGTTTTGACAGGGAATTATATTACCAATAACTCGACAGATAATGTCTCAGACGAAGATAAGCTACGATTCAATCAGGAACTTGTCACTGCAGGAGCAATTGCCTCTTATATCGGTGATGAAATGAATATGCTAAAAATTATCCGTCATGCAGCACTGGTCCTGACACCGCGTTCAGCTAGTGCACATATAGCAGCAGGTTATGGTATCAAAACTGTTGTTTGGGTACCCAATGATGGCGAGAATTGGCATCTGGATTATCCAAACTGGCAGCACAGACGTATTTCCGCTACACAAGAACATGTTTGTGATGAGCTGATTCGTGAAATGCATACCCTGATAAAGACAAAATAACACGGAGTATATATGACATCTTTTATTCATGATTGTGTATACAAAAAAATATTCAGTTTATTGCCGGAGCTAATTCGTTCGCAAGACCGAGTTTTATTGTATCCAGCAGGGGCCATGACTAAAGAGTTGATACAAAAGAATGTATTTAAAGAATGCAATCTAATCGGCATTGCAGATAAATCATGCTGCGATGGTTTCGATGCCGTACTTAATGTCACTACGTATAGCCGAGCATCCATTTTTCAAGCTAAGCCTGAATACATTCTGATCTGTTCGCTCTCATACCATAATGAAATCATGAGTGATTTTTTCGCTGACTGTTTAGCAAAGAATATAAAATTAGTTGATTTGTCAGAGTTTTTTGAAGCCGGGAAGGAAGATAGAACGGCAGCGTATATTGATAAAGTCAATGCCTTGTTATGTTCATCAGAGATTCGTGCATTGTTGGCTGATGACAAATACAAGGATAAACGACGCTTAGAGCCCTTTGGCTATAAATGTTACTCACAGCATGATGAAGACGGTATGTTAGCTGAGGTATTTCGTAGATTGGGGGCTACCTTGCCACATACATTTGTCGAGTTTGGTGTCGGTGATGGCTTGGAAAATAATTCATTATTACTTTTAAAACAAGGCTGGCAAGGTTTATGGATTGAAGGAAGTAATACTAATGCTGCCTTGATAAAAGAGCGTTTTGCCAAACAAATTGCTGATGGAATGTTATATTTTGAACATCAGTTCATCGACAAAGATAATATCAACCAATTGATTGGTAACCATTTCAATGGTGACATAGGCATGCTATGTATTGATATTGATGGTAATGATTACTATGTCTGGGAAAAAATTGATATTGTGCAACCTTGGGTTGTTGTAATTGAGTATAACGCCAAATTCCCTCCTCCCATGAAATGGTCAATAGAATATAACAAGAATCACATCTGGAATTTGACAGATTATCAAGGGGCCAGTCTGGCTGCACTGGCTGAATTGGGTGACAAAAAAAATTATCAACTGGTTGGCTGTAATCTCAATGGCACCAATGCCATCTTTGTGAGAAAGGATAAAATCGATGAACAATTCTTGGTAACCGATGAACTGCTGGAGTATTACCATCCACCAAGATATTTCCTGACGGATGGATACCGAATGATGTGTGGTCACGTGCCTGATCCGCGAATGGGCATTATTTTATAATTGGCGTAAAGTAACCTTGGTGCATCGTGAATTCTGGTGCGCCATTTTTACACCAGCGATCTGGCATAAATAAAACCCATATTATTAGGGGACTATAATGATGAAAGAACTTGTTCTTGGTATTAATTATTTTGGGCATGATTCAGCCGTATCGCTGGTCAATATGGATGGTGACGTTCTGTATTGCTTAACCGAGGAGCGTTTTTCCAATATAAAGCATGATGGGGCTTTTCCTATCATGTCTATCAATACAATTATAGATTTGATCAAACAGCATGCGCTTGGGGATTTGAGATATATAGCATTAAATCATGATCCTGAGCTATATGTAACCGATAAGTTATTCAACTACATTGACAGCTGTTGTGTTCGTGAACAGTCATCCCTGCTTAAGGATAATATTTTGGCTGTATTGCCTGAAATGCGGGTATGTCGGCAAGGGATGTACCCGCTTAATTTTTTGCAAGAGTTAATTATTCGCCTAGGGATTCATAGCGATGTATCACAAGACCTGCTTCGATATATAAAGTGGTCTCTGAATCGTTATCTTTATACGCGACAAATACTTAATAATATTGCGGCTATGTTTCCGGCATGCCAAGTCATTCCAGTGGCTCATCATACCTGTCATGCGGCCAGCGCTTTCTTCTGCTCTGGTTATTCAGAGTCTGCCATCATGACGATTGATGGTTACGGTGAGCATGATACGGTTACCCTAGGTTTAGGGTGTGGCCATGATATTTCAGTTATCTCGAAAAGTTGCTGGCCTAACAGTATCGGTCTTCTTTATAGCATGGTGACCCAATATTTAGGTTTTGATTGGTTTGGTGACGAATATAAAGTAATGGGAATGGCTGCTTATGGCGAACGCAAGTATCTGCCGCTTTTTAAAAAATTGGGCAGAGTGACAGAGGATGGAGTCTTTGAATTTATTCCTGGAGATCTGATGTCTAGAGATGAGGTGCCTGGCGCTCCCGGAGAACAATGGTACGCATTTACACCACTTCTTGAACAGTTATTGGGTGGGCGGCGTCATCACGATGACGAGTTCGAACAACGGCATTTTGATATTGCCGCAAGCCTACAGGCATTCGTTGAAGACTGTGGGGTCTATATGGCCAAATATCTAAAGCGTATCTATCCTCATGTCGACAAAATTTGTATCGCTGGTGGTGTCGGCCTTAATGGCTTAATGAATTCTCGTATTTTGAAAGAGGCAGGTTTTTCTAGTATTTATATTCAGCCTGCTTCATCTGATGATGGGACGGCTATTGGTGCTGCATTCAGTGTGGTGGCTTCCAAGTCTGAAAATCCGAAGTTTGGTCGATTGCAAAATATGTTCCTTGGTGTGGAACGTTCAGATGAAGAGATAAGGCTAGCTCTGGATGATAAAGGGTTGATTTATACTCGAGAGAAAAATATATCTGCTAAAATTGCGACCTTACTATCGGAAGGGAAAGTTGTTGCTAGATATGAAGGCCGATCTGAGTTTGGACCTAGAGCATTAGGGCATAGAAGTATCATGGCGAGTCCACTACACCAGGAAATGAAGGATGTTATTAATTCAAGAATAAAGCATCGTGAACGATTCAGACCTTTTGCTCCTGCCTGTTTGGCTGAGGATATAAAAGATTATTTCTATGCTGAGGATGATGCTGAATTTATGCTGATCATTCCGCAGGTTAAGCCAGATAAGCAAGATATTATTCCTGCTGTCGTGCATAATGATGGTACTGCGAGAGTGCAAGCCGTTCATAAGAGCAAAAACCCCGGATTTTATGACATTATAGAAGAGTTTAAAAAAATAACTGGTGTACCTGTCGTAATAAATACCTCGTTCAATGTTAATGGTGAAACGATCGTAGAATCACCCCAAGATGCAATAGAGTGTTTTTTGTACACTGATATTGATTATTTGGCCATAGGCGATTATCTGGTTAGTAAAACTGATAACCTTTCCGCTAGGATTAAACTATCTCGCTCGGCATTCTTGGAATTACGCAAACAGCGTTATTGCCAGCAGAGTTGGTGTCGGCAGTTGTTTTGGTCTTCTGACACGGGGTCTGTCAGTGCGTCAGAATCTGATCTCGACGCACAAGAGCGGCGTATGAAATGGCGTCGTATGGCATCGGTACTCCATCGGCATCTGGTGGCGATGCCTTATCCTGCATTCTGTATTGTTGGTGCAGGTGAGATCGGCATTGTATTTCTAAATGCATTGCGTAACCGCATGCAGATTAGTTGTTTGGTGGATAAACAGGCTGAATCTATGCAAGGATTCTCAGTACCGGTAAAAACCCTCGAACAAGCTATTGCCGAAGGTGAACGCCATTTTATTATTGCATCTGAGGCCTTTGAGTCGGAGCTTAAAGCTAGGATAAAAAAGTTGTTGCCGACAGAACAGATCGTGATGTTTGGTATTTCAGACATTATTACGATGATGACCTCATCTGTGAAGTGACGTGCGATATGTCGGCGGAGTTGGGGGATTTGGATTCTTACAACGAAAACATAATTCGTGAGCTTGCCGAACAGTGCCAGCAGGTATCTGAAAACCTGTCTGCTGCCAAATAATCGAAACGAGAGATAAGCAGGCCCCTCTTTGACGTGGAAAGGGGCCTGTATGAACGCATAGTTTTATCAAACTTTATTATTAAATTTTCAACCATCTCTGCGTTTTTCTTCATGAAAAACGATCAGAATTTCGTATCATTACCCGTCTGATTTTGGCGGAATTTTTATACAAACTTTATTATCCTCCGACACGTTTCAAGCAACTCATTGGGCTGAAGCTTAGTTGGCAGATTTACAACGCCCAATTGCGCGAGATATCTTGGCTGGCGTAATGTTCATGAACAAGCTCATAGGTTTATTCGCCAGCAAGTAAATTGAACAGTCCTTATGGGTTGGATAACGCCTATTGGGCGGCTGATGTGATTAATGAGGGGAGTCTGCCGCTGCCACTTTCAATAGTGGTCTGGTTCATGTGAATATCGCTTCCAAAATGTCTCACTAAAGATTTATCCTCAATTTTTCTAGCATAGCAATCTGGTGGGTCTGAGAACATCAAGAGCATTCATTGGAAAGAGATTCAAAAATTTTATGATGACTAAGGATTGGCAATGTTGGGTATAACGGCAGGGTGATGGCTCCGGTATAAAACCTTTCCGCTTGAGCGAAATATCGTACACAACCTACAGTCTGGTGCATTGGGTGGTGATAAATAGGGATGTAGTGCACGTTGGCCCCAATGCCATGATCGCGTAGTCGCTGGAACAGGTCACTGCGCTGTTCGGGGGCTACATGGTGTACATACAGGTGAAATGCACTGCGCCGCTCAGTACTAAAATAACGGGGCAAGCGTTCAGGGGACAATATTTCGAAGTAACGACGGGCAATCTCGCCACGTTTGGCTATCCAGTTCTCCAGATTCTCCATCTGGCTCAACCCCAACGCAGCTTGGATATCGGTCATCCGGTAGTTGAAACCCAGCATCTGCTGCTCGTAGTACCAAGGGCCGTCCGGTTCATTGATAAAGTCTTCCGGTTCGCGGGTGATGCCATGGCTGCGGAGCATGCGCATGGTTTTGGCAAGCGCGGGGTCGTTGGTCATGGCCATTCCCCCTTCACCGGTGGTGATGATCTTCACCGGGTGGAAGCTGAAGACGGTGATGTCGCTGTAGCGGCCGTTGCCGGTGGGTTCATTGTGATAGCGAGCCCCCAAGGCGTGACAGGCATCCTCGATGATCCGAAAGCCATACTCTTGCCCCAACCGATGGATCTCTTTCATATCGCAGGGGAGGCCGGCAAAGTGCACCGGTATGACCACCTTGGGGAGTTTTCCTTCCGCCTTGGCAGCAATCAGTTTCCTCTCCAGCTCCACAGCGCACATGTTGCCGGTATCTGGCTCAATGTCGACGAAGTCGACTTGTGCACCGCAATAGAGAGCACAGTTGGCGGTTGCAACGAAGCTGATGGGGGATGTCCAGACCCAGTCGCCGGGGCCAACGCCCAGCGCCAGACAGGCGATATGGAGTGCTGCAGTACCTGAATTGACTGCCACCCCGAATTTAGCTCCACAGTAGTCGGCAACCGCTTGCTCGAAGCGTGGAACGACCGGCCCTTGGGTCAGGAAGTCGGACTTGAGAACTTCCACGACAGCATCGATATCTGCCTGGCTGATAGATTGACGGCCGTAGGGGATCATTCTGCTACCTTGCTCTGGTTCATCTTCTGTAGCTGTTCAATGGAGAAAAAGTCAGGGTTGCTTTGAGAGTTGTATTCAAATCCCTGCTCGACCATCTTTCCTTTTTCGCCCGCAGCTGTCTTGGAGAAGTCGTTGTTGCGATTATTGAAGTTGATTGTTGGGCCGATCACGAAGAAGTCATCAAATTCAAAGGTGTGATAAGAGTCATCGGCAGGGCACATCACTTCATGGAGCTTCTCTCCCGGACGAATGCCGATGATCTTGTGTGGCAGGTTTGGTGCCATCGCACTGGCCAAATCTGTGATGCGAACAGATGGCAATTTGGGAACGAATATTTCCCCCCCCTTCATCCGTCCAAAATTATCAAGAACGAAATCCACCCCTTGTTGCAAGGTGATCCAGAAGCGAGTCATCTCTGCATGGGTAATCGGCAAGGCATCAATACCCTGATCAATCAGCTTTTGGAAGAAGGGAACAACAGAACCGCGGGAACCAACAACGTTGCCATACCGAACGACTGCAAAACGGGTTGGGTCTTGACCCGCAATGTTGTTGGCCGCCACGAAGAGTTTGTCTGATGCCAGCTTGGTGGCGCCATAGAGATTGATCGGGTTGGCGGCTTTGTCAGTTGAGAGGGCGATAACTTTTTTGACTTGATTGAGCAAGGCTGCCTGGATGACATTCTCAGCACCATGGATATTGGTTTTGATGCACTCCATGGGGTTGTATTCAGCGGCAGGAACCTGTTTCAGTGCTGCTGCATGAACCACGTAATCCACACCGCGCATTGCCATGGTAAGACGGTTGGCGTCTCTGACATCCCCAATGAAATAACGCATGCAGGGGTCGTTGAACTCTTGCTGCATCTCGAACTGCTTCAGCTCGTCGCGAGAATAGATGATAAGGCGTTTGGGTTTATAACGTTCCAGTACTGTCTTGACCAATCGCTGGCCAAACGAGCCAGTGCCACCAGTTATGAGTAGCGTTTTATCGTTGAACATTGTGGGCATCTCGTCTCAAAAACAGTAGATGAATCATATGCTAGCAAATAAAGTACCAGCTTTTTCTGTAAAGAGTGTGATCAATTCATAAAAACGGTTTTAAAGCCAAGGGCATCACTCAGGTCTTGGTCTCTTTGGCTTTTGTTACTTTCTGATCGCCCTACATATATCTTCCACTGCATTGAGGGCTCTCGGGGTGAAGCGGTGCAGCTCATCGGAGTTGACCAGCATCAGTCGGTGATGTTTCACCGCATCAAGGTTTGCCCACTGCTGCCAGTGATGCAGGGCGTCAGGATCTTGACTCCCTGCCAGGATCAGCGATGGGTTGGCTCTGATCACCTGTTCCATGTCCACTTGAGGGTAAGGGGTCTTGGCATTCGCCATGATGTTGATCCCGCCGCAGAGTTCGATGGCCTGAGCCGGCCAGGCATTGCCACTGACGCTGGTGAGCGGCGGGTACCAGAGTTGGTAGAACACTTTGACGCCGGTTGGTTGGCCATAGCGCTGTTGCAGGTAATGCAGGCGCGCCAGATAGCGATCGGCGGCTTCGTTGGCACTCTTCTCCACTCCAAGCAATTTGCCCAGCGCCCGCATCTCGGTCGCCAGCGAGGCAAAATCGGTGGGTTCAGAGTAGAACACAGAGATACCCAGCTGTTCCAGCGGTGCCAGCATTCGTGACTGAGCCGAGCGCCAGCCCAGGATCAGGTCCGGTTTGTGTGCCAGCAGGGCCTCGACATTGATGCTGCGATAATTGGCCACCTTGGGTTTGTTTTTCACCTCGGCGGGATAGTCGGAGGCATCGTCGATGGCCACCAGCTTGTCACCGGCACCGATGTCGTAAAGCAGTTCGGTAAGATGGGGTACCACGCTCACCACCCGGCTCGGAGTGGCTGCCTGCAGCGCAGCGGGCAACCAGGCAAGCAACACGCAGGGCAGCCAGATAGGCAATCGCAACCATCTAACCATGAAATAACCCCGCCACAGTGACAAGCAGCGCCAGAATCAACCAGCCCCAGCCAATTCCTTGCAGAATATTGAGCACCTTGCGCGGTGACTCACCGTCGGGGTCATCACCGCTGCCAAGTATCGGCCAGCGTTGCAAGGTTCCTTGATAGTAGCGAGGGCCACCAAGACGGATCCGGCACTTGTCTACCAGCAGAGTGAGCAGCATCCCCATGGCGGGATAGGGCCAGAGCGCGCTACTTCGCAGCAGCTGTGCAGCCTGTTTGAGACGGCTTGCCAGCAGTGGCAGCCCCAGCAGCAAAAGGACGGAGGCATTGAGCCCCTGATAGAGGGCGCTGGCGGCGCGACCAAAGTGGTCGAAGGCGGGATCTTTGCGACTCCAGCTCTGGTTCATCAGCTGTACCAGCCGCCAGAGCAGGGCGCCCTGTACGCCAGCCAGAGCAAATCCCAGCAGCGGGCCAGCCCATTGGCCGACCAGACGCAGGGCGCAGCTCTCCGTCACCGCTTTGGCGAGCCCCATTGCCGAGAGTTTGCCGGTCTCCCGTTTGAGCCAGGGGGCAGACTGCAATCTTGCCAGCGGCAGGGTCTCCTGCGTGGCGAGCGAGCGGGTGGCATGGGCGAGTTCACGCAGTGGACGGGATTCGAGCATCAGCAGCAGGAACAGCAGGTCGAAGATCGGCTCGCTCAGGGCCAGATTGCGCAGCGACCAGAGCCCGGCAGCGCAGGGGAGCCAGACTACCAGCATTGCCAGCAGGCCGGCCTGCATTTGCTGGCCGGGTGAACCATCGGGTCTGTGTACCTTGTGCCCCAGCCGGGTCAGCAGGGGCGTGACGGCCGAAAGACGCAGATGGGATGGCCACGGGATCACCGCCTCCAGCAGGGCTGCCCCCACCAGAATGGCCGCCGTCGTCGAGAGGAGGGCGTCGGCCATCAAATCAAGCGAGCCGGTCTCGATCACAGTTTGCCGAGCATCTTGATAATCACTTCGGCGGAGTGCTTGCCGGCCACTTCTATGAAGGCATCGAAGGATTCAACCTGTTCCTTGCCGGCGATATCGGACATGGCACGCACCACCAGATAGGGCACCTTGAACATGTGGCACACCTGACCGATCGCGGCACCTTCCATCTCGACCGCCAGCATCTGCGGGAAATCGGCGCGAGCCTTGGCGATGGCGTCCGGTTTGCACATGAACTGATCGCCGGTGCAGATAAGGCCGACCTTGGTCTGGTGCTTGCCCTGCTCGGCGATGCAATCCTGAGCGACCGCGATGAGTTTCTCGTCGCAGGGGAAGGCGGCGGGTTGCTGCGCCATCTGGCCCATCTCGTAACCAAAGGCTGTCACGTCCACATCGTGGAAACGCATCTCGCTGGCAATCACCACATCACCTATGTGCAGGTCCTGGGCAAAGCCGCCCGCAGAGCCGGTATTGATGACGCAGTCGGGGGCGAATTTTTCCAGCAGCAGGCTGGTGGCCACGCTGGCGGCAACCTTACCGATACCGGAGCGGGTCAGGATCACTTCTTTGCCTGCCAGCATCCCTTGATAGAACTCGCAGCCGCCCAGTTGCAGGGTGGTGGGGTTGCTCATCTGGCTGCGCAGCAGGGCTACTTCTTGCTCCATGGCGCCGATAATACCTACTTTCATTGCTGACCTCGTCTTGATAGCCGTGTGGCTGAATTTAAGTTGCTGTAGATCATAACAAAAGATGGCGTCGGCGCCGAGAGGCGCAAGCGAAAGGAGAGATGAAGTGCGGCGCTCAATATGGGAGCGCCGCAGGTGACAAAAGCATTGATGAGAGAGGAGAGAGCCTTTAGCCGAGCGCGGTATCGAGCGTCATCATCAGGGCAAAGCCTGCCATCAGACCGAGGGTGGCATAGGTCTGGTGACCGTTGCGGTGGGTCTCCGGGATCACCTCGTGCGAGACCACAAACAGCATGGCGCCGGCGGCGAGCCCAAGTCCGATGGGGTAGGCGATGGCAAGGCCGCTGGAGAGCCCCACCCCGAGCAGGGCGCCAGCCGGTTCGAGCAGGCCGCTGGCGATGGCAACCAGCACCGCCACCGAGGGGCGAAAACCTGCGGCGCACATGGCCAGCGCTATCGCCAGTCCTTCGGGAATATCCTGCAGTGCGATGGCGGTGGTGAGCGGCAGCCCCACCGACATATCCCCCTGCGAGAAGCTGACCCCGATGGCCATCCCCTCCGGCAGGTTGTGCAGGGCGATGGCAAAGACGAACAGC
>NZ_JBFODV010000176.1:0-12872 GCF_040908495.1 Aeromonas sp. R1-1
ACTGTAGTTACCGGTCGTGTAGAGCGCGGTATCGTTAAAGTAGGTGAGACCGTAGAAATCGTTGGTATCAAAGATACCGTTTCTACCACCTGTACTGGTGTTGAAATGTTCCGCAAGCTGCTGGACGAAGGTCGTGCAGGCGAGAACATCGGCGCCCTGCTGCGTGGCGTGAAGCGTGAAGAAGTTGAGCGTGGTCAGGTACTGGCCAAGCCGGGCACCATCAAGCCGCACACCAAGTTTGAATCTGAAGTGTACGTGCTGTCCAAAGAAGAAGGTGGTCGTCATACCCCGTTCTTCAAAGGCTACCGTCCGCAGTTCTACTTCCGTACTACCGACGTGACCGGTACCATCGAACTGCCGGAAGGCGTAGAGATGGTAATGCCGGGCGACAACATCAAGATGGTTGTTACCCTGATTGCGCCGATCGCGATGGACGACGGCCTGCGTTTCGCTATCCGTGAAGGTGGCCGTACCGTAGGTGCTGGTGTTGTAGCTAAAGTTATCGCTTAATCTTTGGCTTACATAAATAAAGCAAAGCCCCTATAATAGGGGCTTTCTTGTGTAGGGGCGTAGTTCGAATTGGTAGAACAGCGGTCTCCAAAACCGATGGTTGCGGGTTCGAGTCCTGCCGCCCCTGCCATATACCTCGTCTCGTACGGGGCTTTTGTGTCTTTGGTTACGTCAGATACAGGTGGGTTGTATGAGTGTTAGTTCTGAGAGCCAGGGCGGAAGCAAGGATACCCTGCTTTGGGGCCTGGTTTTCATTATCCTGGCGGCCGCTGTAGTGGGTAATTACCTGCTCAACGATGTTGTCGCTGCCGTCCGCGCCTTGGGTGTGGTCGTTGTCATTGCTGCTGCTGGTGCAGTAGCCCTGCAAACCACCAAGGGAAAGGCAACACTGGCATTCGCCCGTGAGTCTCGCCTGGAAGTCCGCAAGGTCGTATGGCCGACCCGTCAGGAAGCCATTCAGACAACCCTGATTGTGCTGGCGGTGACCGCCGTGATGGGGCTGCTGCTGTTCGTTCTGGACGGTGCCTTGGTCTGGTTGGTCAACCTGATTACCGGTGTGTAAGGATAAGCCATGACTGAACAACGTGAACAACGTATGAGATGGTATGTCGTGCAGGCTTTTTCCGGCTATGAAGGCCGTGTAGCCAAGTCCCTGCGTGAACATATCAAGATGCATGGCATGGAAGACATGTTCGGTGAAGTACTGGTCCCGACCGAAGAAGTGGTCGAGATGCGTGCTGGCCAGAAGCGCAAGAGTGAGCGCAAGTTTTTCCCGGGTTATGTCCTGGTCCAGATGATCATGGATGAAACCACATGGCACCTGGTGCGTAACGTACCGCGTGTAATGGGCTTCATCGGCGGTACTTCCGACCGTCCGGCACCGATCTCCGACAAAGAGGCCGATGCCATCCTGAACCGTCTGCAGGATGCCCACGACAAGCCGCGTCCGAAAACCCTGTTTGAACCGGGTGAAATGGTGCGGGTTGCTGATGGTCCGTTTGCCGACTTCAACGGTACCGTTGAAGAGGTCGATTATGAGAAGAGCCGCGTGAAGGTCTCTGTACTGATCTTCGGTCGTTCTACTCCTGTTGAACTGGATTTTGGTCAGGTCGAAAAAGGCTGATTGAATTCTGTACGTTTAACGGTTGTCAGGGGCAGCGAATATCTCTATAATTCGCTGCCCCTTTATTAGTTGGGGAGCCGTTTGCAGGAGCAAGTCTCCGAGGCGCTAGAACCCATTTTTGAGGTATTTTCCTAATGGCTAAGAAAGTCACAGCTTATATCAAGCTGCAGGTTGCTGCTGGTGCAGCCAACCCGTCTCCTCCCGTTGGTCCTGCACTGGGTCAACACGGTGTTAACATCATGGAATTCTGTAAGGCGTTCAACGCTCGTACAGAGAAGCTGGAAAAAGGTTCACCGACTCCGGTCGTGATCACCGTTTACAGCGACCGTTCCTTCACCTTCGAAACCAAGACTCCGCCTGCTTCCTTCCTGCTGAAGAAAGCTGCTGGCATCAAGTCTGGTTCTTCCAAGCCGAACAAAGACAAGGTTGGTAAGGTGACCGTTGCCCAGCTGCAAGAAATCGCCAAGACCAAAGAGCCGGATATGACTGGTGCCGATCTGGATGCAAAAGTACGTTGCATCGCAGGCTCCGCTCGTTCCATGGGTCTGGTAGTGGAGGATTAAGACAATGGCTAAACTTTCCAAGCGTATGCGCGTTATTCGCGAAAAAGTTGACGGTACCAAAGAGTACTCCATCAACGAAGCCATTGCCCTGCTGAAAGAACTGGCTACCGCCAAGTTCGTTGAAAGCGTTGACGTTGCTGTCAACCTGGGTATCGACGCTCGTAAATCTGACCAGAACGTACGTGGTGCTACTGTACTGCCGCACGGTACCGGTCGTGATGTACGCGTTGCCGTATTTACCCAAGGTGCCAACGCCGAAGCAGCTAAAGCTGCCGGTGCTGACCTGGTAGGTATGGATGACCTGGCCGATCTGGTTAAGAAAGGCGAGATGAACTTCGACGTAGTTATCGCATCCCCGGATGCCATGCGCGTTGTTGGTCAACTGGGTCAAATCCTGGGCCCGCGCGGCCTGATGCCGAACCCGAAAGTTGGTACTGTAACTCCTAACGTTGCCGAAGCAGTCAAGAACGCCAAGGCTGGTCAGGTTCGTTACCGTAACGACAAGAATGGTATCATCCATACCACTCTGGGTAAGGTTTCTTTCAACGAAGTTCAGCTGAAAGAAAACTTGGAAGCTCTGCTGGTTGCCCTGAAAAAAGGCAAGCCCTCTTCCGCCAAAGGTCAATTCATCAAGAAAGTCAGCATCTCCACCACCATGGGTGCCGGTGTTGCCGTAGACCAAGCTTCTCTGGAAGCTCAGGCCTAATTGATGGGTTTTACAAGGCGCAAAATTTAATCTATAATTTTGCGCCTTGATTGGTTGGGGGTTTCGACCTCCGTCCAAGACCGCAGGAGGCTGCAAAGCCTTAATGTTTCCTGCGTAGACGGTGCCGGAAACCCAGCGAGAAAGATTCTTTCTCTTCTGGAATCCTGCTACCGCATCGTTCCCCTCTGTTGTAAAGGTAGGGGGGATGTGTCAGTACTGGGTCAATAGACCCGGATTCAATCCAGGAGTTAAGCCAATGGCATTGGGACTCGAAGACAAAAAGGCAATTGTTGCTGAAGTCAACGAAGCTGCCAAAGGCGCTCTTTCTGCAGTTGTTGCCGATTCTCGCGGTGTAACTGTAGACAAGATGACCGTCCTGCGTAAAACCGCTCGTGAAGCCGGTGTGTACATGCGCGTTGTGCGTAACACCCTGCTGCGTCGAGCGGTAGAAGGTACCGAATACGAGTGCCTGAACGACGCATTTACCGGTCCTACCTTGATTGCTTTCTCTAACGAACACCCGGGCGCTGCTGCTCGTCTGTTCAAAGAGTTTGCCAAAGCGAACCAAAAGTTCGAAATCAAGGCTGGCGCTTTTAACGGTGAGTTTATCGCCGCAGCACAAATTGATCGTCTGGCCACGCTGCCGACTTACGAAGAAGCAATTGCGAAGTTGATGGCGACTATGAAAGAAGCCTCTGCTGGCAAGCTGGTTCGTACTATCGCTGCTGTTCGCGACCAGAAACAAGCTGCTGCTTGATTCTCGCCTATTTAGGCTGTTTGAGTTTATTCAACATCAGGAATTTTTGTCATGTCTATCACTAAAGACCAAATCATCGAAGCCGTTGCTTCCATGTCCGTAATGGAAGTTGTTGAGCTGATCGAAGCTATGGAAGAGAAGTTCGGTGTTTCTGCCGCTGCTGCCGTAATGGCTGGCCCGGCTGCTGCTGAAGCAGTAGAAGAGAAGACCGAGTTCGACGTAGTTCTGACTGCTGCTGGCGCCAACAAAGTTGCCGTTATCAAAGCCGTTCGTGGCGCTACCGGTCTGGGCCTGAAAGAAGCCAAAGATCTGGTAGAAGCAGCTCCGGCTAACCTGAAGGAAGGCGTGTCCAAGGACGAAGCTGAAGCTCTGAAGAAAGAGCTGGAAGCTGCCGGTGCTTCTGTTGAGATCAAATAATCTGCATTTATGTAGATTAGCCTGATAAAACAGGCTAGGGCTGGTGAATTTTTGTTCACCAGCCTTTTTGCGCTGTAGACTGAGAGCATTTCACACCGTTTACGACTCTCGGTGCACCAGCAATCCGGACTGTCTTCTTTCGTCCGGGCCAACACAAAACGGTGTTGAGACAGAGCTGTCCCGCGGGACAGAGTGGGTCACTTATCAGCGAGCTGAGGAACCCTATGGTTTACTCTTATACCGAAAAAAAACGCATTCGTAAGGACTTCGGTAAGCGAGACCAGGTACTGGACACGCCTTATCTGTTGTCCATTCAGCTGGACTCCTTCAAGCAGTTCATCGAGGCTGACCCGGAAGGTGAATATGGCCTAGAGGCCGCTTTCCGTAGCGTTTTCCCGATCACCAGTTACTCCGGTAGTGCTGAGCTTCAGTATGTCAGCTATCGCCTGGGTGAGCCGGTATTTGACGTAAAAGAATGCCAGATCCGTGGAGTGACCTACTCCGCGCCGCTGCGTGTCAAGCTTCGTATGGTTCTGTACGACCGTGAAGCAGCTGCCGGCACCGTCAAAGACATCAAGGAACAAGAAGTATACATGGGCGAAATTCCGCTCATGACCGAGAACGGCACCTTTGTTATCAATGGTACCGAACGGGTTATCGTCTCCCAGCTGCACCGCAGCCCGGGCGTCTTCTTCGACCACGATAAAGGCAAAACTCATTCATCCGGTAAGGTACTGTATAACGCTCGCGTTATCCCCTACCGTGGCTCCTGGCTGGACTTCGAGTTCGATGCGAAAGACAACCTGTTTGTCCGTATCGACCGTCGTCGCAAACTGCCAGCATCCATTATTCTGCGCGCCCTGGACTTCACTTCCGAACAAATCCTGGCCACCTTCTTCGAGACCATCGGTTTTGAAGTAAAAGATGGCAAGTTGATGATGGATCTGGTGCCGGAGCGTCTGCGTGGTGAAACTGCGACCTTTGACATCGTGGCCAATGGCGCCGTGGTGGTTGAGACCGGTCGTCGTGTGACTGCGCGTCACATCCGTCAGTTGGAAAAAGACGCCGTTACCCAGATTGAGGTACCGGTTGAGTATGTTGTTGGCAAAGTTGCTGCCAAGGACTACGCACATCCGCAAACTGGCGAGATGGTCGTGACCGCCAACCAGGCGCTGAGCCTGGAAGCGATCGCCAACCTGTCCCAAGCCGGCTTCAAGCATTTCGAGGTTCTGTTCACCAACGAACTGGATCACGGTGCCTACATGTCCGAGACCCTGCGTGTCGACTCCAGCTCCAACCGTTTGGAAGCGCTGGTCGAGATCTATCGCATGATGCGTCCGGGCGAGCCGCCTACTCGCGAAGCTGCAGAACAGCTGTTCGAAAACCTGTTCTTCTCCGCCGAGCGTTACGACCTGTCTACCGTAGGTCGGATGAAGTTCAACCGCCGTCTGGGTCGTGAAGACGAGACTGGCGCAGGTGTACTGACCAAAGACGACATCGTCGATGTGATGAAGCGCCTGATCGACATCCGTAACGGTAACGACGAAGTGGATGATATCGACCACTTGGGTAACCGTCGTATTCGTTCTGTCGGTGAAATGGCTGAAAACCAGTTCCGCGTCGGTCTGGTGCGTGTCGAGCGTGCGGTCAAGGAGCGTCTCTCCCTGGGCGACCTGGACACCCTGATGCCGCAGGATCTGATCAACGCCAAGCCGATCTCCGCCGCAGTCAAAGAGTTCTTTGGTTCCAGCCAGCTGTCCCAGTTTATGGACCAGAACAACCCGCTCTCCGAAGTGACCCACAAGCGTCGTATTTCCGCGCTGGGCCCGGGCGGTTTGACTCGTGAGCGTGCCGGCTTTGAAGTCCGAGACGTACACCCGACTCACTACGGTCGTCTGTGCCCTATCGAGACTCCTGAAGGTCCGAACATCGGTCTGATCAACTCTCTGTCCGTGTACTCTCGTACCAACGAGTACGGTTTCCTCGAGACCCCGTACCGCAAGGTCATTGACGGTGTGATCACCGACGAAGTGGACTACCTGTCTGCTATTGAAGAAGGCAAGTACGTGATCGCACAGGCTAACGCCGCGACCACCGAAGATGGCCGTCTGAAAGATGAATTGATCCCGTGCCGTCACAAAGGTGAATCCACCTTTATGAACGCCGACCAGATCCAGTATATGGACGTGAGCCCGCAGCAGATCGTATCTGTAGCAGCGGCTCTGATCCCGTTCCTGGAACACGATGACGCGAACCGCGCATTGATGGGTTCAAACATGCAACGTCAGGCTGTACCGACTCTGCGTGCTGACAAGCCGCTGGTAGGTACCGGTATGGAACGCGCTGTGGCCGTTGACTCCGGTGTAACCGTAGTGGCCAAGCGTGGCGGCGTAATCGACTATGTCGATGCCTCCCGTATCGTCCTGAAGGTCAATGAAGATGAGCTGATGCCAGGCGAAGCCGGTATCGACATCTACAACCTGACCAAATACACCCGTTCCAACCAGAACACCTGTATCAACCAGCGTCCTTGCGTGATGTTGGGTGAGCCGGTGATGGCTGGCGACGTACTGGCTGATGGCCCGTCCACCGACCTGGGTGAACTGGCGCTGGGTCAGAACATGCGCGTCGCGTTCATGCCGTGGAACGGTTACAACTTCGAAGACTCGATCCTGGTGAACGAGCGTGTTGTTCAGGAAGATCGCCTGACCACCATCCATATCCAGGAACTGGCCTGTATCTCCCGTGACACCAAGCTGGGTCCGGAAGAGATCACTGCTGACATCCCGAACGTGGGTGAAGCCGCTCTGTCCAAGCTGGACGAGTCCGGTATCGTCTACGTGGGTGCCGAAGTGAAGGGCGGCGACATTCTGGTCGGTAAGGTAACCCCGAAAGGTGAAACCCAGCTGACGCCGGAAGAGAAGCTGCTGCGCGCCATCTTCGGTGAGAAGGCGTCCGATGTGAAGGACTCCTCCCTGCGTGTACCGAACGGTGTGTACGGTACCGTGGTTGACGTGCAAGTCTTTACCCGCGATGGCGTGGAAAAAGACAAGCGCGCCAAAGAAATCGAAGAGATGCAGCTGAAGGAAGCGAAGAAGGACTTGACCGAAGAGTTCAAGATCCTGGAAGACGGCATTTTCGGCCGCTCCCGCAACCTGCTGCTGGCCGCCGGTTACAGCGAAGATCGTCTGAACAAGCTCGATCGCTCCAAGTGGTTTGAACTGGCCATCGAAGACGAAGGCAAGCAGACCGAACTGGAACAGATCGCTGAACAGCACGTTGAGCTGAAAGCCGAGTTCGACAAGAAATTCGAGAACAAGCGTCGCAAGATTATCCAGGGTGATGATCTGGCGCCGGGCGTACTGAAAATCGTCAAGGTTTATCTGGCAGTCAAGCGTCGCATCCAGCCGGGTGACAAGATGGCGGGCCGTCACGGTAACAAGGGTGTTATCTCCAAGATCTGTCCGGTCGAGGATATGCCTCATGACGAGTTCGGCCGTCCGGTCGACATCGTACTGAACCCGCTGGGCGTACCATCCCGTATGAACATCGGTCAGATCCTCGAAGTGCACCTGGGCCTTGCGGCCAAGGGTATCGGCGAGAAGATCGATCGCATGGTCAAAGAGCAGCGCGAGCTGCACGAGATGCGCAACTTCCTGCAACAGGTCTATGACCTGGGCGAGAAGGACACCCAGCAAGTGAACATCGCCGAACTGTCTGACGACGACGTACGTACCTTGGTGGGTAACCTGCGTAAGGGTCTGCCGGTTGCTACTCCGGTCTTTGATGGTGCCAAAGAGCGCGAAATCAAAGCCCTGCTGAAGCTGGCCGATCTGCCGGAATCCGGTCAGATTGATCTGTTCGATGGCCGTACCGGTAACCGCTTCGAGCGTAAAGTAACCGTTGGTTACATGTACATGCTCAAGCTGAACCACTTGGTCGACGACAAGATGCACGCGCGTTCTACCGGTTCTTACAGCCTGGTTACCCAGCAGCCGCTGGGTGGTAAGGCTCAGTTCGGTGGTCAGCGTTTCGGTGAGATGGAAGTGTGGGCCCTGGAGGCTTACGGTGCGGCATATACCCTGCAGGAAATGCTGACCGTCAAGTCTGACGATGTGAATGGCCGTACCAAGATGTATAAGAACATCGTGGATGGCGACCACCGTATGGAGCCGGGCATGCCCGAATCCTTCAACGTATTGCTGAAGGAAATCCGCTCTCTGGGTATCAACATCGAGCTGGACGAAGAGTAAGAGCTCGCTCTTATTGTTCGAGAATTGACGTGGGCGCCCCGCTGTTTTGGCAGCCGGGGCGCCGAGGTTAGACTCCTGACAGGGGAAACACGTGAAAGACTTACTCAAGTTTTTGAAGGCTCAGACCAAGACCGAAGAGTTTGACAGTATCAAGATCGGTCTGGCCTCTCCTGACATGATCCGCTCCTGGTCATTCGGTGAGGTCAAAAAGCCTGAGACCATCAACTACCGGACTTTCAAGCCGGAGCGTGATGGTCTGTTCTGCGCCCGTATCTTCGGACCGGTGAAGGACTACGAGTGTCTGTGCGGCAAGTACAAGCGCCTGAAACACCGTGGTGTGATCTGTGAGAAGTGCGGCGTTGAAGTGACCCAGACCAAGGTCCGTCGTGAGCGTATGGGCCACATCGAGCTGGCCAGCCCGACTGCCCACATCTGGTTCCTGAAGTCCCTGCCGTCCCGTATCGGTCTGCTGCTGGACATGACTCTGCGCGACATCGAGCGCGTGCTCTACTTCGAATCTTTCGTCGTAATCGAGCCGGGCATGACCAACCTCGAACGCAGCCAGATGCTCTCTGAAGAGCAGTACCTGGATGCGCTGGAAGAGTGGGGTGACGAATTTGACGCCAAGATGGGCGCCGAAGCAATCCTGGCATTGCTGCGTGCTATCGATCTGGAAGGTGAAGTCAAAACCATGCGTGAGGAGCTGGATCAAACCAACTCCGAGACCAAGCGCAAGAAGACCACCAAGCGTCTGAAGCTGATGGAAGCTTTCCTGCAGTCCGGCAACAAGCCGGAGTGGATGATCATGACAGTGCTGCCTGTGCTGCCGCCGGACCTGCGTCCGCTGGTACCGCTGGACGGCGGCCGTTTCGCGACTTCCGATCTGAACGATCTGTACCGTCGCGTGATCAACCGTAACAACCGCTTGAAGCGTCTGCTGGATCTGGCTGCTCCCGACATCATCGTGCGCAACGAAAAGCGTATGCTGCAAGAGTCCGTCGATGCCCTGCTGGATAACGGCCGTCGTGGTCGTGCCATCACCGGTTCCAACAAGCGCCCGCTGAAATCCCTGGCCGACATGATCAAGGGTAAGCAGGGTCGTTTCCGTCAGAACCTGCTCGGTAAGCGTGTCGACTACTCCGGTCGTTCCGTTATCACCGTAGGCCCGACTCTGCGTCTGCATCAGTGCGGTCTGCCGAAGAAGATGGCTCTGGAACTGTTCAAGCCGTTCATCTATGGCAAGCTGGAAACCCGCGGTCTGGCGACCACTATCAAGGCCGCCAAGAAGATGGTGGAGCGCGAGGAAGCTGTCGTTTGGGATATCCTGGACGAAGTGATCCGCGAACACCCGGTTCTGCTGAACCGTGCACCGACTCTGCACCGTCTGGGTATCCAGGCATTCGAACCGACTCTGGTCGAAGGCAAGGCAATCCAGCTGCATCCGCTGGTTTGTGCTGCGTATAACGCGGACTTCGATGGTGACCAGATGGCGGTCCACGTACCGCTGACCCTGGAAGCCCAGCTGGAAGCGCGTGCGCTGATGATGTCTACCAACAACATCCTGTCGCCTGCCTCCGGTGAGCCGATCATCGTTCCTTCTCAGGACGTGGTCTTGGGTCTGTACTACATGACCCGTGCCCGTATCAACGCCAAAGGCGAAGGTATGGTGCTGGCCGGCCCGAAAGAAGCCGAGAAAGTATATCGCGCCGGTCTGGCCGATCTGCATGCTCGTGTGAAAGTACGCATTACCGAATACCTGCGTCAGGAAGACGGTTCTCTGCGTGAACACACCGAGATGAAGAACACCACCGTTGGTCGTGCGATCCTGAGCCTGATCCTGCCGAAAGGTATGGAATACGCCCTGATCGACGAGCCGAAGGTGCTGACTGCTGCAGAACAGGCTGATCTGGATGCCAATCCGCAGAACTGGATCAAGTGCGTATCCAACAAGGCGCTGGGCAAAAAGCTCATCTCCCGTCTGCTGAACACCTGCTATCGCAAGCAGGGCCTGAAGGACACCGTTATCTTCGCTGACCAGCTGATGTATACCGGTTTCCACTACGCGGCCCTGTCCGGTGCTTCCGTTGGTATCGATGACATGGTCATCCCGGATGCCAAGAAAGACATCATTGCAGCAGCCGAAGCCGAAGTTGCCGAGATCCAGGACCAGTTCCTGTCTGGTCTGGTAACTGCGGGCGAGCGTTACAACAAGGTTATCGATATCTGGGCCAGCGCCAACGAGCGCGTCTCCAAGGCCATGATGGAGAACTTGTCCAAAGAGCGTAACGTTAACTCGCTGGGTGAAGAAGAAGAGCAGGCCTCGTTCAACAGCATCTTTATGATGGCCGACTCTGGTGCGCGTGGTTCCGCCGCCCAGATCCGTCAGCTGGCCGGTATGCGTGGCCTGATGGCCAAGCCGGATGGCTCCATCATCGAGACCCCGATCATCGCGAACTTCCGCGAAGGTCTGAACGTACTGCAGTACTTTATCTCTACTCACGGTGCTCGTAAGGGTCTGGCGGATACCGCACTGAAGACTGCGAACTCCGGTTACCTGACTCGTCGTCTGGTAGACGTGGCGCAAGACATGGTGATCACCGAGGACGATTGCGGCACTACTGACGGTCTGTGGATGACTCCGCTGATCGAGGGTGGCGACGTGGTCGAGCCGCTGCGTGAGCGCGTGCTGGGTCGTGTGGTGGCAGAAGATGTCATCAAGCCGGGTACCGAGGACGAGCTCCTGGTTGCTCGCAACACCCTGCTCGACGAGCAGCTGTGTGACCTGCTGGAGCGTAACTCCGTTGACCGTGTGAAGGTACGTTCTGCCATCACCTGTGAAACCGACTTCGGTAACTGTGCTCACTGCTACGGCCGTGATCTGGCCCGTGGTCACCTGGTTAACAAGGGTGAGGCTGTCGGTGTTATCGCCGCCCAGTCCATCGGTGAACCGGGTACCCAGCTGACGATGCGTACTTTCCACATCGGTGGTGCTGCATCTCGTGCCGCTGCTGAAAGCAGCATCCAGGTCAAGAACACAGGTACCATCAAGCTGCAGAACGCCAAGTTCGTTCACAACAGCGATGACAAACTGGTTATCACCTCACGTTCTACCGAACTGACCATCATGGACGACATGGGCCGTACCAAGGAAAGCCACAAGCTGCCTTACGGTTCCGTGCTGGAAGTGAAGGACGGCCAGGCCGTGAGTGCTGGCGAGACCGTTGCCAACTGGGATCCGCACACCCACCCGATCATCACCGAAGTGGCAGGTCGCCTGCAGTTCGAACACATGATCGATGGCGTGACCATCACTCGTCAGACCGACGAGCTGACCGGTCTCTCTTCTATCGTTGTTCTGGACGTCAACGAGCGTCCGAGCGCCGGTAAAGAGATGCGTCCGACCGTTAAACTGGTCGACCTGAACGGCAAAGACGTGATGATCCCGGGTACCGATGTAGCCGCCCAGTACTTCCTGCCGGGCAAGGCGATCGTGAACCTGGAAGATGGTGCCAACGTGGGCGTGGGTGACGCGGTAGCGCGTATCCCGCAAGAGTCCGGCGGTACCAAGGACATCACCGGTGGTCTGCCGCGCGTTGCGGATCTGTTCGAAGCACGTCAACCGAAGGAACCGGCAATTCTGGCCGAGATCTCCGGTACCATCTCCTTCGGGAAAGAGACCAAGGGCAAACGCCGTCTGGTCATCACCCCGACCGATGGTGGCAACGTCTACGAAGAGATGATTCCGAAGTGGCGTAACCTGAACGTGTTCGAAGGTGAAAAAGTTGAGAAGGGTGAAGTGCTGGCGGACGGTCCTGAGTCTGCTCACGACATCCTGCGTCTGCGCGGTATCAGCCCGGTCGCCAACTACATCGCCAACGAAGTGCAGGACGTTTACCGTCTGCAAGGCGTTAAGATCAACGACAAGCACATCGAAGTCATCGTTCGTCAGATGCTGCGCAAGTGCGAGATCCTGAGCGCTGGCGATACCGATCTGATCGAAGGCGAACAGGTTGAAGTGGCTCGTGTGAAGATTGCCAACCGTAAGCTGGTTGCCGAGGGCAAGACCCCTGCGACCTACCGTCATGTACTGATGGGTATTACCAAGGCATCTCTGAGCACCGAGTCCTTCATCTCCGCGGCTTCCTTCCAGGAAACCACTCGCGTTCTGACCGAAGCCGCCGTAGGTGGCAAGCGTGATGAACTGCGTGGTCTGAAAGAGAACGTCATCGTGGGTCGTCTGATCCCGGCTGGTACCGGCTTTGCCTACCACCACAGCCGAATCAACCAGCGTGCTGCCGCAGCTCGTGCTGTTGGTACCCCGCAGGTGACCGCTGATGAAGCGGAGCAGAACCTGGCGGATCTGCTGAACGCAGCCGGTAGCTTCGACGAAGAGTAACTCGTCATCCGTGATTGAAAAGGGCTCCTTCAAGGAGCCCTTTTTGTTGGCCATGTCCCGTCCTGAATATGGTTTACACCTTTCCCCCTAATAAATGGAGAGCCCGATGGGACAAGGTGTGAAACGGACACAGCGCGATTACTCGCT
>NZ_JBFODV010000177.1:0-5514 GCF_040908495.1 Aeromonas sp. R1-1
GCGTTGAAATACAGAACCCCCGATGCGGTACATAGGGGGTTCTGAGTAGAGAAATGCTAGTTGAAAATGTGTAAACCTATTTCAGGACTAGACAGCGCGGGAGCTGAGGTGCTGCTCCCTTTGCAATCTGTCTTAGAGGCTGGCGCAGATCTGCCACAGATCGTACTGGATAGCGGCAGCGGTCACTTCCCGGCCTGCGCCCGGCCCCTGGATCACCAGCGGGTTGGTACGGTAGCTGTCGCTCTCGATGGCGAAGATGTTGTCGCATGGCAAGAGGTTGGCAAACGGGTGATGGGGCTCCAGCGCCTCCAGTCCGACCCGCGCCTTGCCGTCATGCTCAAAGCGGGCGACGTAGCGCAGTACCTTGCCGAGGCGCTTGGCCCCTTCGAAGGCGGTCTGGATCGGGCCATCCAGCTCTTTCAGTCTGTCCATGAACTGATCGGCTGTCACCTTGCGCAGCGTGACGGGCACCAGATTCTCCAGCTCGATATCGGCGGAGTCGAGCTCGAAGCCCGCTTCCCGCGCCAGAATAAGCAGCTTGCGCCGTACATCCTGACCGGAGAGATCCTCGCGGGGATCCGGCTCGGTCAGGCCGTGTTGCCATGCTTCGTCCACCAGCTCGGAGAAGGGGCGAGTGCCGTCATACTGCTGGAACAGCCAGGAGAGGGTGCCGGAGAAGATGCCGGAGACCCCCTGAATGCGGTCGCCGCTCTGACGCAGCATCTGGATGCTGGACTGGATTGGCAGCCCGGCGCCCACGGTGGCGTTGTAGCGCCACTGCACCTGGTGGTCGCGACAGGTCTGTTTGATGCGCTGGTAGAACTCGCTGTCGGCAGCACCGGCAAACTTGTTGGCGGCGATGATATGAATGCCGAGCTGGGCAAAATCCGGATAGTAGCGGCTCACCGTTTCGCTGGCGGTCATGTCCAGCGCAACCAGCGCATCGAAGCCGTGCTGCTCAAGCTGGGAGAGCAACTCCGGCCAGATCAGCGGTTTGGGGTTGAAGTTGTCCTGTACCTTGAGGGGGTTGAGTCCCTCTTCATCCAGCAGGCCGCCTTCCGAGCTGAACACCCCGTAGAGGGTGAGTGCCAGATTGAGTTCATGTTCCAGCCGTGCTTTTTCGCGGGCATAGAGGCTTAGCCAGTGGCCGCCGATATTGCCCTTGCCGAACAGCACCAGACCGACCCGGGTCGGGCGGCTGAAGAGGGCGCTGTGCAGGGCGATGAGCAGCGGCTCAAGCACTACCTGACGCAGCACGGCCACCAGACTCAGGCCATCTCGGGCCACCTGTACGAACTCCAGCGGTTGATCTGCCAGCAGCTGATAGAAGCGATGACACTGCTCCGCGTTGTCGGTGACACCGGCGCCGACCAGCGCCACCAGACTGAACCCCTCTTTCTGGATGAGGCCGGTGAAGCTCCCTTGCAGCTGGAAGTCGCGCAGCAGCTCGAAGGCGCCTTGTGCCACCTCGAGGGTGTAGGCGAGACGCAGGATCCGGCGATCCGGCTGGCGCTGCAGGGTGAGCGGGTTGAGGCGGTGACGGGCCAGATGGGCCTCGATGGTGGCCACCGTCTGCTCATAGTTGGTCTGCGGCAGCACCTTCAGCTCGATGAGGGCGATCTGATCCACCGAGGAGACGATGCGGGCGCCGCCGGAGCGGGGGGCGCGGCGCAGGATATGGGTGCAGCCCTCGTCCGGGTTGTAGCTGCAGCGCAAAGTGAGGCGCTGGCGGCTGTCGGCCACAGGTTGCAGGGTGCGTGAGTGCAATACCGAAGAGCCAAGACGGGCCAGCTCGTTCGCTTCCGCGAGGCTCAGGCGCTCCAGCAGACGTGCTTCTTTCACCCGGCGCGGGTCGGCGCTGTAGACCCCGGCCACATCGCTCCAGATGGTGGTGGATTCGCCGTCCGCCAGCAGCGCCAACAGGCTGGCGCTGTAGTCGGAGCCGTTGCGACCGAGCAGCAGGGAGCGCCCCTCCATGTCGGCAGCGATAAAGCCGGTCACTACGATGCGGCCGGCATGCTCCGCCAGTCGCGCCTTGAGCAGTTCGCTGGAGAGGGCGGTATCCACCTTGACCAGAGCGCCATCCTCGGCCCGCAGGAAGCTGCGGGCATCGAGCCAGATAGCCTTGTCGCCGCGGCTGGTGAGCAGGGCAGCCAGCAGGCGAGCCGACCACACCTCGCCAAAGGCGAGCAGGCCGTTGCGGGCGAAGCGATCAAACTGTCCCTCCAGCGTTTTGGCGATCAGTTGCATGTCGTCGGCCAGTTGCTTGCTCAGATCGAGCTGCAGTTCACCCTCCAGCAGGCCGTCGATCAGGCTCTGCTGATAGGCCTGCAGGGCCGAGATGGCTTCACCGGCGGCTTCGTCCCCCGCTTCGGCCAGCTCCACCAGCTGGATCAGTCGGTTGGTGGTCTTGCCGGCGGCGGAGACCACGATCAGTTCATCCCCGCCCACCTGTTGTTCAACGATACTGGCGACCCGGCGATAACAGACCGGATCCGCCAGACTGCTGCCACCAAATTTGTGGACGTGACGTCGCTTCAATCCTGCTTCTGCTGCCACCGCGATCTCTCCTTGTTGCTGCTGTTCCATTAATTCGCTACCTGTTCTGCCTGCTGCGCCTGTTCAAAAGCCTGAGCCAGATCGGCCACCAGGTCTTCACCGTGTTCAATACCGACCGACAACCGCAGCAGCTGGGCGCTGATACCTGCTGCCTGCTGCGCGACCGGGGTCATGGCCCTGTGAGTCATGCTGGCCGGATGGGCCACAAGACTCTCCACCCCGCCGAGGGACTCGGCCACCGAGAAGAGGGTGAGGGCCGCGAGGAAGGCGCGAATGCCTGTCTCGCTGCAATCGAGTTCAAAACTTAGCATGGCGCCGAAGCCGGACTGTTGACGGCGCGCAATATCGTGGCCCGGATGGCTCGGCAGGCTGGGGTGATAGATGCGTTTCACCAGCGGCTGCTGTTGCAGGAAGGCGAGGATGCGGTCGGTGTTCTCCTGATGGGTGCGTAATCTGGGGGCCAGAGTGCGCAGGCCGCGCAGGGTGAGGTAGGAGTCGAACGCCCCGGAGGTGAGCCCCAGACAGTTGGCCCACCACACCAGCGACTCGGCCAGTGCTGCCTCCTTGGCAATCGCCACTCCGCCCACCACGTCGGAGTGACCGTTGATGTACTTGGTGGTGGAGTGCACTACCACGTCGGCACCAAGTGCGAGCGGCTGTTGCAGCAGGGGGGAGAGGAAGGTGTTGTCCACCACCACCTGTGCACCCACCTCGTGGGCGGCGCTGGCAATGGCGCTGATATCCACCACCCGCAGCAGCGGGTTGGAGGGGGTCTCGACCCATACCAGCGCAGGCTTCTGGGCCAGAGCGGCGGCCAGAGCGGCCTCATCCCCCTGATCGACAAATTGCACCCGGTAGTGTCCCTTGGTCGCCAGATACTCGAACAGGCGCCAGGTGCCGCCGTAGCAGTCGTGAGGGGCAATCAGCAGATCCCCAGCCTTGAGCAGGGCAGTGGTGACCAGATGGACAGCGCCCATGCCGGTGCCGGTGACCACGGCGCCAGCGCCCCCTTCCAGCGCCGCCAGCGCGTCCGCCAGATTGGTGCGGGTCGGATTGCCGGAGCGGGCATAATCGTATTGACGGGGCTCACCAAAGTCGGCAAAGGTGTAGTTGCTGGAGAGGTAGATGGGGGGCACCACGGCACCGTGCTGTGTGTCTGTCTCAATCCCGGTGCGAACCGCCAGGGTGGCCTTGTGGGTCATATCACTCTCCTTGATGTCTCTTCACACGCCGGCATCTTGCTGCCACGCGCCATCCCGCCATTGCGGGCTCATGGACAACCACACTACGCCAGCTGAAAAAAGCCGTCAACACTTCCAGACGTCTAAATGGCTTTGCTGTTGGATTGCCATTAATTTCCTTAAGGGTTAAAATCCGCGCTCACGGCTAAATGAGAACAGGTGAGTCATGGGAACAGAGTGGAACGGCGACTACGTCAGCCCCTACGCGGAACACGGTAAGAAGAGCGAACAGGTCAAGAAGATTACCGTCTCGATCCCGCTCAAGGTGTTGAAAGTGTTGACCGATGAGCGCACCCGCCGTCAGGTGAACAACCTGCGTCATGCGACCAACAGCGAGCTGCTCTGTGAGGCCTTCCTGCACGCTTTCACCGGCCAGCCGCTCCCTTGCGACGAAGACTTGCGCAAGGATCAACCGGACAGTGTCCCGGCCGAAGCGCGCGCCATCATGGAAGCGCTGGGCAAAGAGATCGAAGATTTCGACAAGGAATAACCCCCAATGACGCGGCCCTGGCCGCGTCATTGCTATCAGCCATGTCCCGCTTCAGCCTGCGCCACTATCACCACCACGTTTGCAGCCATAGTCACGACTTTGCCCAGTTGGTGATCCCCCTCGACGGCCCCCTCGAGATCGAGGTGCAGGGCCATGGGCGCTGGCTTGCCCCCGGTTCTGCCTGCATCATCGCTCCCGGCGAGCGACACGACTACGCCGCCGATCCCGCGCTTTCGTTTCTGGTGCAGGAGAGCGACTGGCTGCCCGGCGATCTGGCAGCCCGCCCCTTTATCGAGCTGGATGAATCCCAGCGTCACTACCTCGCTTTTCTGCACCGCATGGTGGCCGAAGGGCGGCAGGTGGCGGGCATGGAGCAGGTGTGGCTCTCCCTGCTGGCGGAAGGGCAGGGGATGCAGAGCGCAGCCATTCCACGCCTTGCCGCCCGCATCCTCAAGGTGCAACGCCATATCGATGCAAACCTCGCCGCCCCGCTGACCAATCAGCAACTCGCCGCCATCGCCTGCCTTGGCCAGAGCCAGTTCAAGCTAGCCTTTCGCCAGCAGTTGGGGGTGAGCGTCTCCCACTACATTCGCAGTCGGCGCATGGCACTGGCGCGCACCCTGCTTGCCGGCACGCAGCTGTCCGTTGGCGAGATTGCCAGCCGCTGCGGTTACCAGAATCAGGGGGCCTTCAGCGAGCGCTTCCTGGCCGAGAGCGGGCTCACTCCGTCCCTCTGGCGCCAGCAAAACGGCCACCTGCCGTAACGAAACGGCTGATCGCCGAAGACGGGATGCTCTCTTTGGGCCATGCTGCGGGTCATGCAAGGTGCACGATAAACAGGAGCCGAAATGGAGACGATTAGCTGGCAGGATTTCGAGATGGTGGAGCTGAGGGTGGGTACTCTGGTGCGGGTCGAGCCGTTCCCCGAGGCGCGCAAACCGGTCTACAAGGTGTGGGCGGATTTTGGCCCCGAACTGGGGATACGCAAGAGCAGCGCCCAGATCACCGCCCTCTACCAGCCAGAGCAGCTGGTGGGCCGCCAGATCATCGCCGTAGTCAACTTCCCGGCCAAACAGATAGGGCCGTTTCAGTCTGAATTTCTGCTGACAGGTTTCTACCGGCCGGATGGCGCCGTAGTGATGGCTATCCCCGAGCAGGCGGTGGAGAACGGAGCCAGGCTGGGCTGAGTTCACACCCGAACAGAGACAAGAGAGGCGACCCCGG
>NZ_JBFODV010000178.1:0-19117 GCF_040908495.1 Aeromonas sp. R1-1
GCCGCCCTGGCCGCCAGCCAGACCACCCAGCTGACCCTGCCCGATCGAACGGAGAATGCGGTGCTCTCGGCAGATGACAAGTATGCCGCCGATCAACTCGGTATCAGTTACGAAGAGTTTGCCAAGGCAAAAGGCCGGTAGGTTCGCTTAGCCGCGCAGCGGCGTAATCGGACGAACACGACCGCCAGACCAACCTGTTTAACCAGAGAAGGAACACCCGTATGGCCATTGTTACTCCCGCGCTGTTGCAGGCCCTCTTCACCGGCTTCAAGAAGAACTTTGAAGACGCCAAGGGTGAAGCACCTGCCCAGTACACCAAGATCGCCACCGTGATCAAATCGACCACCAAGTCCAACACCTATGGCTGGCTGGGCAAGTTTCCCAGTCTGCGCAAGTGGGTTGGTGATCGGGTGATCGAGTCGATGAAGGCGCACGGTTACCAGATCGTCAACGAAGACTTCGAGGCCACCGTGGCGGTCGATCGCAACGATATCGAAGATGACGAGCTGGGTATCTATGCCCCCTTGTTTCAAGAGATGGGCTTGGCGGCAGGGATCCACCCCGACGAGCTCTGCTTTGGCCTGCTGGGCGCAGGCTTCACCACGCCTTGCTATGACGGCCAGTATTTCTTCGACACCGATCACCCTGTCTATCCCAAGGCCGATGGCACCGGTACCCCTGTTCTGAGCGCCAATGTGGTGGTGGATGCCGGTTATCAGGGGGAGCCCTGGTTCCTGCTCGATACCAGCCGCGCCCTCAAGCCGGTCATCTTCCAGGATCGCAAGTCGCCGCAGCTGGTTGCCATGACCAAGGTCGATGACGAGGCGGTATTCACCCGCAAGGAGTTCCGTTACGGGGTCGATTGCCGTGATGCCGCAGGCTTTGGTTTCTGGCAGTTGGCCTTTGCCAACAAGCGGGCGCTGACCCCCGACAACCTGTGGGATGCCTTCTCCAAAATGCGGGAGTTTCAAGCCGATGGCGGCCGCAAGCTCGGGGTGAAGGCCACTCTGCTGGTGGTACCGCCCTCCCTTGAGAAGCTGGCGACCCAGATGCTGGAGCGAGAGCTGGCGAATAGCAGCAGCAACGAGCTGAAAGGCAAGTTGGAGCTGGTGGTGGCTGACTACCTCTAACCCTGCGTTATGGCTGTTTAACCCCGGTTTAAACAGCCTCTCTATCAGATTCGACGAGGAAAACATGAGATGGAACAAGAGATGGAACTGGCTATTCGAGTCGGCATTCTTTGCAAAACAGGGTCAATGGTTCGTCAGAACTATTTCCGTGCGGGCCTACCGATTGTACCGGGCAAGTCTGAGATGGTTGTGTCGCCTGAGCAGTGCGCGACCCTGGAGAACGACCCGCGTCTGGTGGTCGTCCGGTTGGCTGAAGACGCCAGCTTTCAGGCAGGTGATGCACCATCGGCGCCTGGGGATCTGGACGCAACACTGGGCGTCCTGACCGGTTCGGGCTATCTGGCCGGTGTTGCCACCCAGAATAGTGACGCCACCCAGGCGGGCAAGGTCACGCCGCTGGCCGAAATGAAGGTCGATGAGCTGCGCGAGCTGGCGGTGCAGATGAGTATCCCGGAGGCGGCCAAGCTCAAGAAGGCCGAACTGGTGACGGCGATCGCGGCGACCGAAGTGCAATACCCGGTCAAGGATGAGCAGCCATCTGGCCAGAACGGAGAGCAGTGATATGTATGCCAGCGTCAATGACATGGTGATCCGCTTTGGCGAGGCCGAGTTGCTGCGCCTGGCCATGACGCCGACCGGTGAGCTGGATCAGGCGGCTATCACCATCGCCCTGCAGGATGCAGGCGCCTTGATCGATGGCTATCTGGCGGGTCGCTATCCCTTGCCGCTGGCCCATATCCCGAGTGCCCTGGTACCTATTTGCGCCGATATCGCCCGTCATCGTCTCTATGGTGAACAGGCACCGGAGCAGATAGCCAAGCGCAATGAGGCGGCCCTGGCCTTTCTGAAATTGGTTGGTAAGGGGGAGCTGGCGCTGGGGTTGGCATCCGATGGCGCCACCCTGGAGAGCCAGAACCTGGCTCAACTGCACTCGGATGGGCGCGTCTTTGGCCGGAGTAAGGGGCGCGACAAGGGGGGCTTTCTATGAGCCAACCCACCAACCAGTCTGGTGTTGAACTCGACTACCTGCAGGCGGGCGAGCGGCTGCGTGAGCTGCTGGCCCCCCTCAAACCTGCGGGGCTCAGGGAGGTGTTTGTGGCCACCGATGTGGCGGCCATCGCCAATCTGGGCCAGCACAGTCCGGCGGTGCATGTGGTGTATCAGGGCGAACGTGAGAGCGAAGGCACCCAGTCAGGCCGGGCCAGCAGCTTTGATCAGCTCTGGTTGCTGGTGCTGGTGCATCGCGCCAGCCCAAGGGAGGTCAGTGCCGGAGTGTGGCTTGGCCGCATCCTGCAGGCCGTCAGTGGGCGAGCATGTGGTGATAGTACCTTTCGCCGGGTCACCCCACCGGTCAAACCCAGTTACAGCGGCGGTGCAGCCTATCTGCCGCTTGCCTTTACTACCCGAGTGAAATTCAAAGGAGAGCGATGATGAGCGAAACACTGCACCTGGAAGGGGATCTCTTTATCGAGACCTTTACCAACGGGGTCTCGGCCGGGGTGATTGGCCCCATCGATGTGGATAGCCTGGAAGTGAAACCAGACAGCCAGAAGATCTCCATTCCCAGCAAGCGCAAGGGCCAGTATGGTCAGGCGCGGGAGAACTACCACATTCCCAAGCCTGCCATGGTCACCATCAAGACCACCGAGATCCCGCCCGTGCTGCTGGCCGCTGCCTTTATGGGTCTGGAGAGCCCCATTAATCAGGGGGCCGGGACGCTGACTGATCTGCAGGTCGTTCTGCCCGCCTGGCCGAAGTGGGCTCCGCTCGGCAAAAGCAATATTGCCGCAACCGGTCTGGCCATCAAGGAAGGGGCCACGGCGCTGGTGGTGGGTACCGATATCGAGGTCAACTATGCGCTCGGGCTGGTGCGGGCGATGAAAGGTAGCTCGGTAGCCGATGGCGGCAGCCTGACGGTCAGCGGTACCTATAATGCGGTGACCGGTACCCGCATCGCGGGCAACATCCAGCCGGAGATCAAGGCGCGGCTGTTGCTTGATGGCCGCAGTATCGTCAGCGGCGAGGCCATCAAACTGACAGTGCCCCGTGCCAGCTTGTCGCCCAAGAAGGCAGTGGACTTTATGAGTGACAAGCCCATCGAGATCGAGCTGGAGGGGGAGTTGCTGGCCGTGGATGGCGAGACCGCCCCCTTCTATGTGGATCGGCCGGTGACTGTGTGATGGGTAATATAAAACGGCGGGGAGACCGCCGTTTTCAATGACGAGTCCTCGACTCTAGCTGCTTAATGCACATCACCAGCGGAGTGCCCATGCCGATAGCTCTGTTGGGCGTTTCTCCAATTGATAAGTTAGTGATCGCGACAACAGCATCTGATTTATGAATCTCAGACATTTCGGTCTCTACTTTTTGTAAAAATTGTTCAATTTTAATAGCGTTGTTATTTGCGAGTAGAGAATAGCATTCGTTAACGAGTTCATAAGCCTGAGCTTGCACAAAAAGTGGTGGCGCGAATTTTTTGAGATACAAGCCATAGAGCCCACTACCAACTGCAATAGATAATGCTCCACCCAAAAGCATGCTTTTGAAATCTATATGTATCAACGATGTCACCTTGTAATGAGTGTCTCGGTTGGTATTTCCTGAAGGTGAGGATAAAACCATGTAATTTCAGCGATTTTCAAGCATTTTTAACATAACAGAGGGTTTGGATGAAGCAGAAAGGGGCAGGATGGAGTTTTCTAACCACTGCCAGTCCAGCGGCGGAGTACCCTCCTTAAACTTCTGGTGTGGCACGCCATCCTTGATGATCAGAAACAGGGTGCAAGGGGTATCGGCACGACAGACATAGCGCACCATCACATCCCCATGGAGTGAGCGCAATAGATGTTTCAGGATCGGCAGCCCTTGTATGGTGTGGTGCCCCCCCTCATGCCAGATACCAAATTGATACATTCATTTCATACCTTTGCTCAAGAGAATCTAAGTTTTGACCGTCTAAGCTCACTTGCCACTGTCAGAAATGACAGGTCAGTGTGTTATCAGTGAGCGAGTTGTAGGGCGGCTGCTGGCCGTGGATAGCGAAACAGCCTCCTTCTATGTAGATAGACCGGTGACGGTGTGACGATTCGGGTTGTAGGGCTATGAAAACGGCGGGGAGACCCGCCGTGCAATACCTAACACAATGTACAAGATAGCTAATATCTTACTAGCGCATCCCTTTGTGTAATGCAGACTTAAAATATACGGCAGCAGCAGCTTGCTGCATTTCTGACCAATCTTCATATGTGGTATTTTCTTTGATAAAGATATCCCATTCATCGTCAGGGATCGCTGCAAAGTCTTCTGGTGAGTCGATCTTAAATCCGGATGCTTCAAAAAATTCCTCTAATGAATTGAATCTACTACAGTTTGATATGAACTGAGATGGCATCAATTCAACCAGAGTTACTTGAGTTGTCTCTGATATTTTTTCCAAATTTTTTTGAAGTTGTTTAAGATTGCCATTTGACTTGATTTTCATGTCTATTCTTAACTCCATGTGTTGAGGGATACGACTTGCCACTAAATTAAATCTGTAGCTGCAAGAACTATTAGTTAAGAATAATTGAATGCTGGCGATAATCCTGTGATATGTCCCAAGAAAATGTAAAATTCCTCTGCTATAGCTATGTATAGCCCCTAGATCGTATAGAGTCATCCGATGTAAATCGACTAAAAACGGTATCGTGTTTATATGAGCTGTGAAAAAACAGCTAATTGAGCTGGGTTAACTGATTTTATGTAGCTAGTGATGCCATCGTGAACAAAATCATTGTCAGATGCACTATACTGTTCTGCTAACGAGATGAGCCGGTTATTTGTGATTTCTAAACATCTATGAGAAAGACGAATGTTGAAGCACTCAATAAGTGGTTGCGTTTTTGCTTCCTTCGTTTGATTTAATTCAAAATGAGACTTCGATGCGGCTTTTTTGATCAATTCAAAGGCCATTTTTGTTATGGATTCATTCATCCCTGACACTATCAAATCATCCATATACAAGCTGATACGCACATAACCAGTTCGATGTAATCTCTCTATCACTGTTCCTAAATGGCTACGATGTAAACAAATGGATGCCAATAGAGGAGACTGAACAAATCCATAGGGCAGACAATGGCTATAGCTTTGCCCATTCGATACAGGGACTGTTGACTTTTTGGCTATATCTCTAGCGATCGGATAGCTGAGGATATCTTTTAGACTTCGAGTAATGCGGGTACGGCTGATGCTGCCAAAGAAGTTTCTTATATCAAGATGGGCGAAAAAACGGTCATCAACATGATGTTGTAAAGCAGCTAAATGACCACCTGATTGAAGATGAAAGTAATATCGGGGGCAACGATAGCGCTTTAGTAATTCATCGTGAATCCGTCGGCCATAGTCAGCAACTTGTTTTGTGGGAACATAGACCCAGGAGCCAGGTTTTACCTCAAACTTTACAGTCCATCTTGGCTCGTTCACAACTTCTGATAATTCCTAAAAGGTAGTTTGAAGCCATGTTAATGAGAGTGATGAGACCAATACCAAAAGCAATCATTGCACCGAGAAGAAGATAGACTTCTTTCACAAGAACAACAATGCTGGTGGCAAGCTCGATACGCTCCTTAACTAGGCCGTAGTCAGATGGTTTTTTCATAACTACGTCCCTCCACATACGCACTCGACGGGTCCTAGCGCAAAGCGCATGGCTTAAACTAACCGGCAACTCGTGGACCCCATAGACCCCATGGAACCATTGGGACTAGTGGGACACGTGGCGAGTCGCAAGGCATCACAACGTGACTAGTGGATCGCTAAACCCCTCGGCGAGCGGGAGCCTAACGTCGAGTGACGCTCAGATGATACGAGTGTACCGTTTGGGACGCAATACTCTTTAATCCACCATAAACCCTTAATCCTCCTAATGAATTTCAAAATGGGAGCTATCGCACTTTAACGAGATAGCCCCATGTCCACCTCAACCACCCTCAAACTAGCTCTAGAGTTGGCGGCCAAGGTCACTGGTCGGGAAGACCTGGCCGCCTTGGCGGGTGAGGTGCAGGAGCTGGGCCCGATCTCGGACGAGACGGCCGCCGAAACGGCGCAGCTGGCTGAAACCCTCGAATCGTTAAGCCGTCAGCAGGCGCTGATCCAGCAGTTCAATGACTCCAAAGCCGCCCTGGCCCAGCTCGAACTGGCGACCGTGCTCAGCCGTGACAAGCTGGAGCAGTTGCGCCGCTCCAGCCAAGCAGGCGCCGGTGATGCCAAGGCGCTGGCTGAACAAGAGCGGTTGCTGGCCTCCGAGGTCAAGCAGCTGGAGCGCCAGCTGGTCGCTCAATCCGCCAGTCATACCCGCCTGCATGCAGGGCTCAAGCAGTCCGGGCTCGATACCAAGAATCTTGCCCAGGAACAGCAGCGCCTGCAGCGTGAGCTGACCAGGAGTGTCGCCCAGACCGAACGGCTGGGGCGCGAGCTTAGCCAGAGCAGTCAGCAGGCAGGTGGTTTTCAAGGGGCCATCGGCAGTCTGACCGGCCGCCTGGTGGCGTTGGCGGGTACCTGGTTCGGTATTCAGACTCTGACGACCCAACTGCTCGCCATGTTCCAGACCGGCGATCAGGCCGAGCGCCTCGATGTGCAGCTCAAGGCCGTGATGGGGTCGATTGCTGGTGGCAAAGAGGCGTCAGCCTGGATCCAGGACTTTGCCAAGAACACCCCCCTGCAGCTCAGTGAAGTCACCCAGGTGTTCGTGCGCCTCAAGGCGTTCGGCATCGACCCCATGGCGGGGGCCATGCAGGGCATTGTCGATCAGGCGTTCAAATTGGGCGGCGGTTTTGAAGAGGTGCAGGGCATCTCCCTGGCGCTTGGCCAAGCCTGGGCCAAGCAGAAGCTGCAGGGTGAGGAGATCCTGCAGCTGATTGAGCGGGGCGTGCCGGTCTGGCAGATGTTGGAGCAGGTGACTGGCAAGAATACCGCCGAGCTGCAGAAGCTCTCTGAGGCGGGCAAGTTGGGCCGCGAGACCATCTCGGCCCTGATGAACGAGATTGCGGCCCAATCGCGCGGTGCCGCTGCTGACAACATGAGCCTGCTCTCCGGGCTTATCTCCAATGCCCAGGACAACCTCGCCAAGTTTTACCGGATGGTGGCCGAGAACGGGGCGCTGGCCTGGCTCAAAAACCAGCTGGCCAGCCTTAATGCTGAGTTTGAGGCGATGGCCAGGGATGGCCGCCTGCAGGCATGGGCCAAGCGCCTCTCCGATGGCTTTATCACCATGGGGGAAACCCTCAAGTCGCTGATCCAGACCCTCTATGAGTGGCGCACCGCGCTGACCGTGCTGGCCCAGGCTTGGGTCGGCCTGAAAATCGTGGGCTGGATGGGTGATCTGCGCAGTCTCTACGCCCAGTTTATTGCCATGCCTGTGGCGACAGCGACAGCAGCAGGCGGTATGACGACAGCGGGCACGGCTGCAGCCGGTGCGGCGATAGGGGTCAGGGTGCTGGGCGCTGCCGTCAAGGGGCTGCTGGCCGCCGTGGCGGTCGAGTCCATCATCCAGATCACCCAGTTCGCCTCTGCCTTGCGTCAGCTGGTGCAGGCTGAGCTGGCACTTCGGGAGGCGCAAGGGCTGCGCTCAGAGACTCAGGCCCGCCTCAATGGTCAGTTTGCCGCCCTGTCAGCCGAGCTGGGTTTTGCAATCACCAGCATGGCGGATCTGGATCGCCTGGTCGCCGAGGGCAAGGTGCATTACGACGAGGCCACTGGAAGCTGGCGACAAGGCGCTGCAGCCGTTAAAGCACTGGGGGCGGAGGTCAAGGACACCCGTGACTATCTGGCCGAGATCAATGCGGTGGCCAAGCAAACCGCTGCCGATGGCCCAGCCCAGTTGGCCAAAGCGTTTGAGGAGTTGGGGCTGGACTTCGAACGGGCTAATGGTCGTATCGGTGCGGGCTTTCAAAAGACCATCGGCGCCCTGGATGTATTGGTGGCGCACACGGGTGCCAGTAGCGCCGCCATCGAGGAGGCGCTGGCTGCCGCTTACAACAGCGCCAAGACCACCGCCGAGATCGATGCGGTGATCGCGCGGCAAAAGCAACTGGCCGCCCAGGGCAAGATCACCGGGGATGCGCTGGCCCGCGCCATGGCCATCGCAAGCGACGCCATGGCCAAGGTGAAAGGGGGGAGTGGCGATACCAAGCAGGCCGTCGCGGCCATTGGTGATGGCTTTGACGAGGCCGCAGCGCGGGCCAAAGGGGCCACCGATGCGATGCGGGCGGGGCTTAAAGGGGTACAGGATGAAGCCAAGCAGACCAATGCCAGCCTTGCCAGTAGCGGCGGGGGCGGTGGTAGAGGCGATATCACCCGCACCGTGAACGCCGGTTCCTTCTACTACAAGAGCGTGGATATCAACAGCCTGCGCGGTAATGCCGAGGGGCTGGCCAATACCCTGGCCGGGGTGGAGGAGGAGCTGGCCCGCTACAGCCAGAAGGTCAAGGATATTCCGGCCTACAGCGAGTGGAGCAAGTATTACGGCGAGAAGTTCCAAAAAGAGATGGAGGCGATGCAGGCCCGCCTTAAAAATGAGCTCAACAAAGCGTTGGCCAAGGAGAGTGCCAAAACCAATCAGGCCGCCGCCCACACAACGGCCCCGGCTGTCGCGCCATCTACTCCCAGCACCAACACCCCAGGGACACGCAGGCCCTTGTCCGAGCGGATCACCATCGAGCTCAAAGGGGCAGGGGGAACGGCCGAACTGCAGGCCGATGAGGCCAATGCGAATGCCCTGATTTCACTCCTTAAACAGCAAGGACTTCGCCAATGAACGTGACCTTAAACAGCGTGCTGCTGCCAGATGATCTGGTCTGGCGCGACGAGTTCGAGTGGGCGCCGGTCGAGCAGGTGGTGACTCCGACCTTGAGTGGCGCCCTGTTGGTGGAGGAGACCGCCAAGCCCGAGGGACGGCCGCTGACCCTGAGCGGGCATTGCTCCCGCGCCAAGGTGCAGGAGCTCAAGGTGCTGGAGGCGCAGGTGGCCCGGCTGATGACGTTGACCCTGCTCGATGGCGTGGCCCGCACCGTGGTGTGGCGCCGCCCTGGTGTGGTGGCGACCCCCTTGGTCGAGATGGCCGATCCGGAAGGTGGCGACCCCTATGCCTTGACCCTGAATCTCACAGAGGTAACCCCATGACCATTCTATCTGGCGATATCGTGCTGTTGGCCAGCCAGCGCCTGGTTGATACCGATGACGGCGGTGGTCGAATCACTGGCCGCGAGATCATCAGCGGCAACCATAACAGCCTGTTCCCTGATGTCAGCGATATGGATCGGGCCTATGGCACCGTGAATATGCGCAAGGCGTTTCTGGCGGTGCAGACGGACGACACCGACACTTACTATGGCGCCAATGCCATGGTGCTGCTGCCGCCCAGTGACCCCAGCGTCAACCTGACGCTGATGACCACCAAAGACCACAACGACACCCGCGATAACGCACGCAACACTCTGGAGCGCTATCAGGCCCGAGGCCCTAAGTGGCAAGGGGTGCTCTACGATACCCAGCTGGAAGGGCAGCGGGCGATCCGCATCCTGCAACGCATTGAGGTACGGTTGCCGGAGGTCGGGGAGGTGCTGGTACTGGTCGGCAACGAAGGGAAGGGGAACGAGGTTGAGCAGTATGTACGGGTTGACCGGGTAACCGCCGAGCTGCGCAAGTTCGGGGTGGCGGGATACCAGGGCGAGTTCACCCGCAACGTAGTCACTTGCGTGATCACTGACCCGCTGCGCCACACCTTTGAGGGGGAGCAGCCCAGCCCCTATGACCAGGCAACCACCAAGACCACCCTGCGGGAAACCGTGGTGGCCGACGCCGCCAACTACTTTTCGACCACCAAGCTGGTCGCGGATGCGGCGCTGGGTGCAATGCGAGTGCAGGCCAAGACCATTTTCACCCAGCTGGTACCCAGTGCCCGCAGTGAAACCCCTGTAGTCGATCTGACCGCTGCCGGTGAGCTGGGCGCCCTGCTGGAATCCGGGGTGGGCAGTCCCCACACCTTCACCACCACCTCACCGGTCAGCCCCAGTCAGGGGCTGTTCCTGGGGATTGGTGCCATGCCGGGCAGCGTATCGGTCACCATAGGCGCGGCAGTGATCACCGACAAGGGCGGCGAGCTGTTCCTGGTCGGTACCGTGGTGGGGGCTATCGACTACGGGCGCGGCCTGCTGACCTTCAACAGCCAGTGCCCGAACTATGGCGCGGCCAGCAAAACCGTGAGCTTTCGCCCGGCAGTGATGCCATCGCGCATCGCTGACACGGCCCAGATCCAGATCGCCGCCAACAACCGGGGCTATGCCTACACCGCGACCCTGCTGCCCACCCCTTGCCCCGGTTCGCTGACCGTCAGCTATCTGGCCCAGGGCAAATGGTACGACCTGAAAGACAACGGGCGCGGGGAGTTGTTTGGCCAGGACAAATCCTATGGCTCTGGCCTGCTCAACTTCACCACCGGCTCTGTGGTGCTGACCCTGGGGTCGCTGCCGGATGTGAACAGCTCGATCATGTTCAGCTGGGGCACCAAGGTCTCTTACCTCAACCGCGCCAGCATGGTGCTGGATCCGGTGCAGCTGACCCATAAGCTGGCCCATGAGGGGATCACCCCCAACAGTCTGACCCTGACCTGGCAAGCCGGTAGCGCGACCAAAACCGCCATCGACAACGGGTCGGGCCAGCTGACCGGCGATGCTACCGGCACCATCAATTATGTGACCGGCGATCTGGCCCTGCGGGTGGCGACCTTGCCCGATGGCGGCCAGGAGTACCAGGTTGTTTACCAGTACGGCGACCCGGATACCCAACGCTTTGACTACCCGGCCCGCAACCCGGACGGGACGATCACCCTGCAGCTGACCAAGCAGAACCTGACCCCCAGAATGGTCTCGCTGCGCTGGAATGCCCTTTATGAGGATGTGAAGGACGACACCGAACTGGTGATCGCTACCCGTGACCCGATCATCAGTGTGCGCGACAACGGCGCGGGCAAGCTACTGGATGCGGCAGGGGTTGAACGGGGCACCGTCAACTACACCACCGGCAAGATCACCATCAAGCCGGATGGCCAGGGCGGCATTCCGAAAACCCGCTATGAGTGGCGAACTATCGGCACCTATGGCGATGGTCACGGCAATACCATTGCCCGCCAGCGCTGGACGTTGGTTGAAATCTACTATGTGCAGGCCGCCTACCTGTTCCCGGTGGACGACAGTGGTTGGGTCGAGGTGGAGTACCGCAGCAACAACGCCAGCAGCGCGGGTCAGGACACAGTGACAGCCACCCCGTTGGTGCTGGATATCACCCCGCGCAACGGCGAGGCGATCCTGGCCAACTCAGTGCGCTTTGCCCTGGGCGGGTCGGTCTATGTGGACAGGCAAGGGATCCTCTATCGCAACATCGACCCTGCCACCGGAGCCGGTGAGCAGGCCGGGACACTGGATTACGCCACCGGCAAGGCGACCGTGACGGTCTGGAACCCCGGTGCGGCGCCAGTGCCTGCCCTGAGTTCGTTGGTCACCAGCCTGGTGGCCCAGACCGTGGACGAGGTGACGTTCAGGACGCCGGGGGCACCCATTGCGCCATCCAGCCTCTACCTGAGCGGCAACACCGCAGACGGGCGCCGATTTGAGGTGACCGCCAACGGCGATGGCACCATCACCAGCCAGGATGTAACCGGCAAGGTGGACTATCAGACCGGGGTGGTATCGGTGCGCTTTGGCCGCCTGGTGACGGCGGCGGGCAACGAGAGTAAACCCTGGTACGACCCCGATATGGTGGTCGATGGCAAGATCTGGCGCCCCTTGTCGGTGGTGGCTGACACCATCCGGTTTAATGCGGTGGTCTATAGCTATCTGCCGCTCGATGCGGATCTGATCAAGCTGGATCCGGTGCGCCTGCCATCAGATGGCCGGGTGCCCTTCATTCGCAAGGGTTACATAGTGGTGGTGCATTCCACCAAGCGCAGTGCCTTCCCCATGGGAGTACAGGCCGGTCAGCAGCTCAATATCGGGCGCGAACGGCTGGCCTATTGCCGGGTGGAGGACAAGAACGGCAAGGAGCTGGCGCCGCAGCTCTACAGCGTCAACATGAACAGTGGGATAGTGACCTTGGCCAGCCCACTGAACCTGACCGGCTATGTGGAGCCGCTGACCGTGGTTCACCGGGTCGAGGATATGAGCCTGGCCACCGATGTGGAGATCTCGGGCCGCATCACCCTGGCTCGGCCCCTCAGTCACAACTATGAGGCGGCAGATACCCTGGTCTCCAGCGCCCTGATCATCGGTGACCTGTGGGCTCGCTATGGGGCGCTGTTCGACCAACGCACCTGGACAAATAACTGGTCTGATTTTCTGATTGGCGACCCCTGCACGGCGGAATACAACGATACGGACTTCCCGATCGTGGTGACCAACCGGGCGACCCTGCAAGAGCGCTGGGCCATCATCTTCCAGACCAGCACCACGTTTATTTTGGTCGGCGAGCATGTGGGCCAAATTGCGGTGGGGGATGTGAATACCGACTTTGCCCCCATCAACCCCAACAACGGCCAGCCCTATTTCAGGCTTGACCGGCGTGGCTGGGGCGCCGGTTGGGCTGTGGGCAACGTGCTGCGCTTCAACACCTACGCCGCCAATTACCCGATCTGGTTTATCCGCACCATCTTGCAGTCGGTGGCGGCAGTGGATACCGACCGTTTCGAGGCCCAGCTAAGGGGCAACGTCAACCGTTAACCGGTGAGGCGTTGCGCCTTGCCCGTGGAGAGAAAAGCAATGGCTGAATACAAGGTCAAATGGTTTGCAAGCGAGATGCAGGGGGCCCCGAGCCTGGGCGATACCGCAGAGGGCGCCCTGGCGGCGCTGCTCAAGGCGGTGCTGGTCACCGGCTTTGGCACCCTGACCATCAACGCGCTGGCTTTCGATACTACCAAGGGGTGGGCGGTGGCGACCTTTACCGGTGGCCATGCCTATCTGCAAGACTCAGTTGTCCAGGTCGAGGGGGTATCGCCTGCTGCCTACAACGGCGAGCATCGGGTGATGCAGGTCACCGCCACTCAGGTCTGGTTTGAGATTGACGGCGGCAACCCCGGTGCTGCCGGTTCTGGCGCGGCCATGACCATGAAGGTGGCACCGCTGGGCTGGACGATCACCCACGAAAGTGGGGACGGAAAGATCTTTATCGTGCGTCCCACCAATGTCAGTGAGTCGGGCAATGTCAGCCTGCGCATCGACAATTCGGCGTTTACGGGGTGGATGGGGCCAAACTATTTCAACTATCTGGCCAAGGTGGCGATGGTTGAGGATGTGATGGATATCAACAGTTACACCAATATTGGGGAGTGGCGCTGGCCTTGTACCGGGCGCTTTTCCAACCGGCGTTGGGATCTGGTGGGCGATAGCCAGCTGTTTTACTTCATGCCTGCTTATGCGGCAGGTAACTACCAGTTTATGTATAGCTTTGGCTATATCAGATCGGTTCGGCCAGGCGACCGCTATCATGCCGTGATTAACCACTATCCGACCACCAATGCCAATGAAGCCGGACGAAACTGGCAAGGAGGGTCAGGAGGCAACACGCTCTGGGGCAACTTTTACCCCAACTTTGACAACGCCAGCCACCGGGTCATTGCCCGGCCATATCATCAGCTATTTGGTGCCACTAACTGGTTTATTAAAGGGCTGTTTGGCCGATTCGGCAACGGCTTGAATATACCCAACGGCCCGGACAACGGTTTTTATGTGACCCAGGATCCCACCATGGTGATCGAGAGTGGCAACCACTTGCGTGGGTTCTTGCCCGGTTTGGTATGCCCGTTTGCCACCATAGGGGCATGGGACAGGAAGAACTTCAAAGACCTGCCTGCCATGCCTGGCAAGCTGTTGCGTTTTGTCCGGGTTGGGTATGACGAGAACAATTATAACTGGGGGCAGACCTGCCTGATGGGCTTTGACCTTACTGGGCCTTGGAGGTAAGTCATGGCGACTTTTGCACCGAGCAGGGGTTTCCTAGTTGTTGTGCAATCCCAATCTGGCTCTGGAAATGTACCTTTTTACAACGTTGAAAGTACGGATGGGCCTGATTGGGCTGCCAATTTTGGCGAGACGGTCGATATAGGTATTTTCAAGTTTATCTACAGCTCTGGTGCTGGGGGAGACACTGGGGTACTCCCTACCAAGACGATCACACTTGCGCCTAGAAACTACGTGTTCAGGTTGGAAATAAGCAACGGCAACTGGAACCCAGATTATTCAGATATGGATCTGGAGTTTCTGGATGATACTGGGGGGGTACTGGCGGCGATTCGCACCCGTTATGATGGCGCTTATCGCCATGGTCTTTGGTATGGCCCGAACCTGGCCAGCCTGACCAAAGCACCCCAAGCAGGCGCATACCCACTCACTTTTGGCGCCTTGAGCTTTAGCGATAGCGCTTTAGTCTTTACCACTGACCCGGTTGGTAACCGCAACCAATCGTTTAGCTTTGCCTGCCAACCGCAAAAATTTGCAGCAATGAGGTTTAGTAATCTGCGTGCCCAGTCAACATATACCGGGTCTGGCGTGGCCATGGTGCGGGTGCTTATTCAGACAGCACCTGCTGGATTTAGTGGCGACTTTGCTGCGCTGACGGCAGGGCAGTACACCGCGTTGCAGCCGGATCTGGTATTGCCAGCCGGTGCTGCTATTGAACATCAATCAGGGGTCGGGTTGGTCGCTTCTGGCACTGCACCATCCTACGTCTTGGCCAGGGGGATTTTGCCTGGTCAGACTGGGGTGCTGTTTGATGCGACTGGCGCTGTGGTTGCCAAACTGGCCTACCTCAATGGTATGGCGGTGCTGACGGTCGTCGGGGTGACCACTCAAGGGCCAGCTGATGCACCCTATCTCGGCTTGGCCGCTATCAATGGGCAGGTGTTTGGCTACTACCAGACCAAGGTGTTTACCCGCTCAACGCAATTCATTGCCTCAACGCAATACAAGATATGGATAGAGTTGCAACCGGGAGACCGCCTGGCCAGGATTGGGACTGAATTTGTCCCGCTCCAAGTCGAGTTTACCTATGTGCTGTTCACCACCCCGATGACCGTTACCGTGGCCAACCAGGAGACCCGCGCCCAGTTCCTGCCGCAAGATGTGGCGTGGCAAGGGAAACCGCCGTTTTATCCTGGCCCGTTGAATATCCAGCAGATGAGCCAGCGAGTGATCTGCAAGGGGCGGGATTACTTTTGGATCCGCGATGGGGTGCGCAACGTGGAGCAGGGGTTTATTGAGAGCACGGTGACCATCAGCGGGATGGGGGTACGGCGCCGGGTGCTCTGCTTTACCCAGGATGGTGAGCTGGTTGGTGAGACCTACAGCCGCGCATCGGATGGAGTCTATCGGTTCGATCTGTTGTGGCTGAATCGCCGTTATATGGTGGTCGCCCAGGATGACCCGGCATATGGCCCTGCCGATTACAACGCGGTGGCCGCCGACTATCAGGCGCCAAAGCCCTATCCGCCTGGCGGTGGGGTGGCGCCCGAGCCTTTCCCCATGATTGCCCCGCTCAAGAGGAAACAACCATGATCTCCTATGCCGAAGGGCTGCGCACCAGTCGCGCCCAGCTATTGGCCACGGCCATTGATACAGGCAGCGGGGCCAGTGCCAAGCTGACCATCTACACCGGCACCAAACCGGCACCAGGGGCGGCTACGACTGACCAGCTGGCTCTGGTGGTGCTCACGTTCAGCCACCCTTGCGCCAAGACGATCCGCGGCGGGGTGCTGACCCTGAAACCCCTGGCCGAGCAGATGGCCACTGGCAGCGGTGCACCCACCTGGGGGCGCATTGTTGACCGGGATGGGGCCTTTGTTGCGGATCTCGATGTCGGGGTGCCAGGCAGCGGTGCAGATCTGGAGCTGCCCGCAGCGGAGTTTTTTGCCGGTGCGCTGATCCGCATTAATACCGCCACCATCACTGAACCGTAACCGGGGGGCCATATGGCCAGAAAGGATGCCAGCCTAGCGCTGCGTAAGGCTCGCAGCATCAATGGCCAGCTGGAGCTGAACCAGTCCGATGTGGTGCGCCTGGTCGGCATCCTGAATAGTACCAACTTGCCGCCACGCCTGAGTGCGTCACCGGGGCTGGTGCTGTCATCGGTATTGGCTGGCGCCCCGCATCACTCCAGCGCGATGCTTGACGGCTCTGTGGTACTTGATGCGGTGCTTGCCAGCCAAACCCATGGCCGGGGGGAGCTGGTTGGTGAGTTCGTCATTGAATGCACCATGGCCAGCACATCCAGAGCCCCGTTGCCGGTGATCGCCGGGGAGTATGACCAGAACGTATTCCGGGGCCCAGCCAGTGCAATGGGGGATGCGTGGGATCGGGCAGATAGCCATTCCCAGCACCTCAGTAGCGAATGGCAGAAGGCCGGTACCGAACGGGCAACCAGCCGCTCCCTGTGGCAGCAGGCCGCCGCGCATCAGCAGCAGGTGGCAGAGCTGGGCGAGCAGATGCCCCAGATGTTCATGGCCAATCAACAGCGTTTTGCCGAAGGGCTGCCGGTCAGCCAGCAGAACCGCCAGGGCTATGACAGCCTGGCTGCTGGCCATGTGGCGAATCAGTCCCTGTGGGTTGAGGCGGCGCCGGTTGGCAGCTGGCGCCTGATCGGGTTCACCAACCCGCCGCGCTTTGACAAGGCTTGGCAGGCTGACCAGTGGCAAGAGGGCATCCCCATAGGTAAAGGGGTGGCCGCCCAAGTCTGGCACCACGGCAAGCCGCAGATAGAGGGCTGGCGTGATGGCTGGGACGAGGCCATGTGGCCATCCAAGGGCAAGACGCTGCCGCCAGAACCACCCAAACCACCGATTCGCCCCGATAAGCGGATGTTGCGGCTGGCGTTCGGTCGCAAGCGCGACACGGCAGAGCTGGAGTTCGTCTGGCAGGGCAGTGATGCGGCAATCGTCATTCCAACCCGGAGGGTTTATCTGGTGAGCAATACAGCGAAGATCGTGCGGGTACGGGATGGGCTCGATATCCCTTCCACGGCGGTGAGTATCGAGCTCGATACCGACTCCTGGGCATGGCAGTTCAGTGCTCAAATCCCCCGTATCGCGGCGGCTGCGTTGACCTATGAGGAAGAGATCAGCATTCATATCAACGGTCAGCAATGGGACTGCGTGTGCGATGGTTGGCAATCGAGCCAGAGCTTTGGCCGCGAGTCGGCAACGCTGACCGGCCGCTCGCGTACCGCTTATCTGTCGCCGACCCATGTATTGGCGCAGGCGGTGAGTGAGGGGGCCGCTGCGACCATGGCTCAGCTGGCTGCCGCCGTATTGCCGGTGGGTTGGACGCTGGATTGGCAAGCGGCTGACTGGTTGGTGCCTGCCGGGTTCTTTAGCCTGGATAACCAGACCCCGATCGAGGTGGTCAGGTACCTGGCCGAGGCGGCCGGTGGTTTTGTGCTGCCACACCAGCGCAACCGTCATCTGGTCATCAAGCCGCGTTATCCCACCGTCCCATGGCAGCTTGATACTGCAGAGGCCGATGTGGCGATCCCCCGCGCCATCATTACCACCCTGGGCAGTGACTTCCAGCCGGGTCATGCCGCCAACGGGATCTGGGTAAGCGGTGGCCATCAGGGCATCAGTGCGAGGGTGATGCGCCAGGGAACGGCTGGCGAACAACAAGCGCCGACCATCACCCACCCGCTGGTATGTGATGTGACGGCCGCCCGTGCCCAGGGTGTGGTGGGGCTGGCCAAGACCATGCCCAAGCGTACCCAGACCATCGAGCTGCCGTTATCTGCTGATACCGGCTTGATCCTGCCAGGTGCGCTGCTCGCCGTGGACGGTTGGAAGGGTTACAACCGGGGCGTCAGGGTCTCTGCTGCGCTGCAGAACAGGGCCATGACGGTGCGCCAGCAACTGAGTGTGGAGCGATTTGTATGAACCTGTTTAAGCGATTCCTGGAGCTGGTACCGGGCGCAGATCCCTTGCTGGTCGGTACAGTGACCGCAGTAGGCACCACTACCACCACTCTTACCGCGTTGGCGGGTGGAACGGTCACAGTACGGGGCACCGGTGTAGCCATCGGCAAGAAGGCATTTTACAGGGGAGGGGAGCTGGCAGGAGAGGCGCCGGATTTACCGACCTATGAGATAGAGGTTTAATGCCGGTTTAACGGGGTTATCAAACTCAGTGATTCCGGTGCCACCAAGTTTGATAAACTACCGGGCCGATAGCTTTTCATTTTCCCCGCAAGTCTTTTTCATTTTCGGCGGCGGGCTACATCTTTGCGTTGGGTATTCGCCTGATGGAGGGGGAGCTCGATCACCTGGGCCTCGCGCTCAAGTGCAACCTGCTCTATCTGCTGGCGGGGGGATTGTCGCTGCTGCTGGCGATCTGGCTGTTGCCGCTCAAGACGGAGTGGATCCCGCTGTTGATGTTGTCGGTTTCCTTGCCCCCTGCGGTCTTGAATTACATGCTCTGCGAACAGTATCACTGCCAGCCGGACAAGGTGGCCAGTATCGTGCTCGGCGGCAATGCCCTCTCTGTGCTGGTGATCCCGCTAGTGGTCTGGCTGGCACTTCATCTGCCTGGCTAAGTCAGATTGCATCGCTGCGGGGCGGTGCGACTCACTGGTCAATTGCTTGATCGAACCGAGTCATAGTCGTTCGCATCTCATCCTTGCAGGCGAAAGTTAGCCTATCAGGATCAGCAAGCTTTTCCATGCCATCTCTGTCCATCATTGCCTCCGTAATATATCTGTCGTCCCTGTATCCGGCCCCTGAGCCCCGGGCCTAACGGCGACAGCTATAGTTGAAAAAGAGCTGACTGACACTGTTTAACCAATGCCAGTGAGGGAAACCGGATGGGCACAAGTGAGCAATCTGATCCTGTGGGGCAGGCAAAATCGCGCTATGACCCGGCATTGCCTACCGGTTATGACTGGCGCAGACACCGCCGTTTTATCCTCAGTGGCGGTGGTTACAAG